>NZ_AJLG01000074.1 GCF_000258495.1 Pedobacter agri PB92 | reverse complement strand
ACGTACACACTCTAAGCTTGCTGATTATTGTTCCTTTCAGCTCTACCTCACCCTCATCCGGTTTATCAAGCGTTCCTAATATATGCAATAAGGTACTTTTGCCTGCTCCTGAAGGCCCAATAATGCTGACGATTTCTCCCTTCTGCACCTCGAAATTTACACCCTTTAATATTTGTAAATTTCCATAAGATTTTCTGATTCCAGTGGCTTTAAGCATGGGGGTAAAATTAGTTAAAAGTTTAAGATAAAAGGTAAAAGAGTAAAGCAAAATGCTTAAAGCTGAAAGCTAATTCCCGGAATTACACATTATATCTTATCCGTTTGAAAGAATAGACGAAAACAGGAACAAAAAATACGTCAATCTTTGCGATCCCTCTCGCTGCAATCATCCTGATGGAAAAATCTACAAATCATTTTCACAAAAAATTTGCAATTACCAAATTCTTATTTAACTTTGAAAAACAAAGCACTTTCAAAATGAGTAATTCAGAGGAACAACTAAATGCGTTAAAAGACATCAGACAGATGATGGATAGGTCTTCGAGGTTCATATCTTTAAGCGGCTTATCAGGTGTTTTCGCAGGTGTTATTGCCCTTATGGGTGCTTATTTTGCAAATGATGAAATCGAAAAATTCGTGGCCAAAAGAGGCTATAGTTATGGTGTAGAAGGCGAAATGGACTTAGAATATAACCTGATTAAGCTAGGGGTTTTTGTATTAATTATTGCCCTGGCAGGTGGAATTTTGTTTACCTACAGAAAAAGTCAGCGAAATAATCTTCCTATCTGGGATAAAACTTCAAAATCACTGTTGGTTAACTTAGCTATTCCATTGGTAGCAGGCGGATTATTTATTATTGCATTGCTGATAAACCATGCACATACTTACGCCATCATCGCTCCTTCTTGTTTAATTTTCTATGGTTTATCATTAATAAATGCAAGTAAATATACCTTCAGCGATATCCGATATTTAGGCTTCCTGGAAGTTATTTTAGGTTTGGTTTGCATGTTTTTTGCGGGATATGGATTAATATTCTGGGCATTTGGATTTGGCATCCTTCACATTATTTATGGATTAGTGATGTATTTTAAATATGAGCGAGGTCAATAAAAATGAAGAACCCAATTGCAGATCTTAATAAAATTTTCGACAGCCGCATTCGACTGGGTGTAATGTCTATGCTCGTAGTGAATGATGAAATCAGTTTCAATGACTTGAAGCAGATGCTGGAATTAACTGATGGAAATTTGGCATCGCACCTGAATACGCTGGAGCAAGCTGAATTTATTAAAGTGTACAAAGGGTTCATTGGGCGCAAAACCAACACCACCTACTCGATTACGCCATTAGGAAAACAGGCATTCAAAGCACATTTGGATGCACTGGAAAAAATGATAAACAAACTGTAAATATTTTTTTTTGACAATCCACTTTGAAAATCAAAGCACTTTCAAAACAACTTATGAATGCCAAATTATAACAAAAATGAAAACGAACACCAACTATCTCCTACTCTCAACCTTTATCGGAGGGATAATCTTCAATTTGATCTTCTGGTCAGAGAGACTTGCAATTAACCTATTGATCTATAGCCTTTTTGTAGTGACGGTAACTTTTTTTAACAAAGAAGTTATTAAATCTACAAAATTTAAATGGTATGCTTTAGGGCACCTGGCAGCTGCCATTCTTGTAGTGATCAATAATTCCAACTTATCGCTTGCGAGTTATTACATCAGTTTACTTTTGTTTGTTGGATTTTCTCACTATCAGCGTATTCGGTCGGTCTGGGTAGCCATCATGGCAACAACTCTTCAAGTCTTTGCCATACCGGCCACTATGTTCAAGCGTTTATCCGAACTTGAAATTGGAAATTTTAAAATCAGACCTGTACTCAGACCATTGAAATACATTATTTTTCCAATAATTATCGTTTTTATTTTTATCGGCATTTACAGTGGCGCCAACAAAATTTTCGAAAAATATGCTGCTGAACTTGGAGATCACATTGCAAATGTATTAGCACAGTTTTTTGGCTTTTTATTTAATGATTTAAGCCTGGAACGCTTTATCCATTTCTGCATGGGTTTAGCCTTAACTGGTGGATTATTAATCACTTTCTACGAGCACGTTTTTGAAAAAATAGAAGCGAGCTTGAGCGATGACTTGCTTCGTAAAAAAAATAAAAATAGACTCAAATCGATTTGGAGCGAGATAACTCATGCCTTTATAGGACGAGTGATCTCTAAAAAAAATGGCTTTAAAAACTGAATACGTTATCGCCATAATTTCATTTGTTGGATTAAATTTTTTGTTGCTTTTATTGAACGGAATTGATATCTGGTGGTTGTGGCTGGGAAAAGGAAAAAACTTTGCAGAAACCAATTACTCGGCAGAATTACATGACGGAACAAATGCACTGATTTTCAGTATAGTGCTAGCCATGGCCATAATTGTCTATTTCTTCCGTGGAAACCTGAATTTTTATTCGAAAAGCAAAACGCTTAAAACACTAGCTGTTATCTGGATGATACAGAATTGTGTTTTGGTTATCTCAGTTTTAATCCGCGATGCACATTACATCGAAGTTTACGGTTTAACCTATAAACGGATAGGTGTAATTGTTTTCGCCCTGCTTTGTATTATCGGTTTAACCACTGTTTATGTCAAAGTAGCCAAACATAAAACCTTCTTTTACCTGCTCAGAGTTAACGGCAACATCTGGTACATCCTATTATTGGCTTCTGCCACAATTAACTGGGATGTTACCATTGTAAAATACAATTTAACTCATAAAGGGCTTATCGCTTTCGATGCTGATTATTTGCTATCGCTTTCTGACAAAACTTTACAAGTTATCCACCAGAACAGAGAAGAGTTGAATATGAGCGCAAGCAGTTATGGCAGCCTTGTGCCTAAGGGCGAAATTTTGGTCAGCTCTACTGATGAACAACTTCAAAAAAGACTCGATCAAAGAATTGCTTTTTTTTAAAGAACGCTATGAAAAGGTTAGCTGGCTTTCGTGGAATTTGCAGGATTGGAATACGGCAAAATACTTTGGGATTAAGAAATGAAAAGGAACTATAGCCTCACAGTGATGATTTTCGCCATTGCAGCATTGGCATGGTTTGCTTTATGCAACATGATAAATCGAATTTTCGAAAACAGATTAATGAACCACTTATAAAATGACGATTATGCAAACCCATTCATCTCTTTACTGGAAAAAATATTTTACCAGAAATGCGTCTGTAAAACGAATAGACTGGCAATTAGAGCCACAGCTCACTAAGTTTGAAAAAGGCAAGATCATCAAGTCTCTCCAAGCCTGGCAATTAGGCGAAACTTCGGAAGGTGAACACTTACTACAGGCCGCAAAAAAATATGCACTAAAAACAAATGACAACGAATACCCGGAGGCGGTAAAATTATTTATAAAAGAAGAACAGAAACATGGAAATAATCTGGGAAAATACCTCGATTTAATTGATGAGCCCAGAATTACTAAAGACTGGGGCGATACCATGTTCCGGAAAATCAGATATTATAATACCAATATGGAACTGTGGACCATTGCTGTGATCACCGTAGAAAGTGCAGCACAAATTTTCTACCAGGCATTGAAAGATGCGTCGAATTGTACTTTATTAAAACAGATCTGTACAGATATTTTGATTGACGAAGCTGCTCACATTACGTTCCAAAAGGAAAGGTTGTATATTATTTTCAGTGGAAAAAATTCTATCTCGAAATTTATCGCCTACCATGCTTATACCTGTTTTTTCATTTGCACAAGCTTGGTGATCTGGTTTGCACACCAAAAACTGTTCAAGGCAGGTAGACTTAACTTTTTTAAATATTTCCAGAAGATGATGAGAAAACTTAACAAAGTTGCCGGAACTGCAATTTTATATCACACCGAAAACAAAACATCGTCGGTTTATGATTCATCTGAAATCGTCCAATCAATATAATCCTGCCTGGCTGTAAATATCAATTTTATTCTTAACTTAATTTATACAAAACATCATGAAAACTCAACAAACATTAATTACTTCAAAACAAAGAATTACAATCATTTTAGCTGTAATTGTAGCCATTTTATGCGTTCCATTAATTGCGATGCAATTTACCAACGAAGTCAACTGGACCACGGAAGATTTTGTAGCGGCTGGCATTTTGCTGCTGAGCACAGGCTTAGCCATCGAGCTGGTCATCAGAAATATAAAAACAGGCACCTCAAGAACAATAACATTGATTATTATATTAATCGCTTTGTTTTTAATCTGGGCAGAAATGGCCGTAGGCATCTTTGGATCACCAATTGCCGGAAGTTAACTATTACCATAATTGCAGGAGCAGGCTTTGCCAAGACCATCTCCACTTGTAAAATAAACCCGATAAAAGTGGAAATCCTTTTGATTTGTTTTTCAGGAGTTGACAAGTTTCTTTCCAATTGGCGATTAATTTGTCAACGCTACAAATCAAAAGATTGCAGCGTTAGCGGGGCTACCTGAACCGATTCACATAAAACGTTCATTTTCTCGAAAAAATCGGAAATTGCTATTTGTTTAAAGGGTTTGAAATTGTAGCTTTGGGCAAATTTTGTAGCAAATGAATATTCACGAATACCAGGGTAAACAAATATTAAAAAGTTTCGGTGTTAACGTTCAAGAAGGAATCGTTGCCGATACGCCTGAGCAAGCTGTTGAGGCTGCTAAGCAATTAAAAATCGATTACAATTCTGACTGGGTTGTAATTAAAGCGCAAATCCACGCTGGTGGTCGCGGTAAAGGTGGTGGTGTTAAACTAGCCAAAAACCTTGATGAAGTGAAACAACGAGCTACCGATATCATTGGTATGCAATTGGTTACACCTCAAACCGGTCCTGAAGGCAAATTAGTGAACAAAATTTTAGTTGCTCAGGATGTTTATTATCCAGGTGCTTCTGAAACTAAAGAATTCTATATTTCTGTATTGTTAGATCGTGCGGCTGGCCGTAATATTATCATGTACAGTACTGAAGGTGGTATGGATATCGAGGAAGTTGCTGAGCATACACCACATTTAATTTTTAAAGAAGAAATTGATCCAAAAGTTGGTTTACAAGGTTTTCAGGCTCGTAAAATTGCGTTCAACTTAGGTGTGAGCGGCAATGCTTTTAAAGAGATGGTTAAGTTTGTAACTGCGTTATACAAAGCTTACGAAGCAACTGATTCTTCAATGTTTGAAATCAATCCGGTATTGAAAACATCAGATGATAAAGTTATTGCGGTTGATGCTAAAGTTAATTTAGATGAAAACGGTTTATTCCGTCACGCAGATTATGCAGCGATGCGTGATGTTACGGAAGAAGATCCAATGGAAGTTGAAGCAAGTGCAAGTAACCTAAACTTTGTTAACCTTGATGGTAACGTGGGTTGTATGGTTAATGGTGCTGGTTTAGCGATGGCAACTATGGATATCATCAAATTAGCTGGTGGTGAGCCTGCTAACTTCTTGGACGTGGGTGGAACTGCAAACGCTCAAACAGTAAAAGCAGCTTTCAATATTATTTTGAAAGACCCAAATGTTAAAGCTATTCTGATTAACATTTTCGGTGGTATTGTTCGTTGCGACCGTGTTGCGCAGGGTGTTATCGATGCTTATAAAGAAATCGGTGATATTCCGGTGCCAATTATCTGCCGTTTACAAGGCACAAACGCTGAAGAGGCTAAGAAATTAATTGATGAGTCTGGCCTTCAGGTTTATTCTGCAATCGCTTTAAAAGAAGCTGCTGATTTAGTAACTAAAGTTTTGGCTGAACAAGCATAATAAGTTAAAGCAGAAAGACTAAAGCTTAAAGCGGCAGTCATAAAATATAGAAACCTTTCAGTGCAAGCTGAAAGGTTTTTTCGTTTATAGTTTATCCTATCATTGCGAGGTACAAGGCAATCTCATTACACTTAATTGTAGACGCTTTAGGATTGTTTCGTACCTCGCAATGACGGATGGTTAGCCTAAGCAAAAAATAAATTAAAACCATATAATTAGAAAAGCAGTTTCCTATTATCTTCGGTTACGAAAGTCCTGCTATTCGTTTCAATCTTTTTGAATCCGCTGTCATCTGGTTTATCACCTGCAGATGCTTCATACCTTAACATGAAAGCACATTTTAAGGGGCGTAATACTCAAAAAGTATTTTCACTACTATCCGGTTTAGGCTGGTTAAATTGTTTCGGCTTCGGTTACGTTTCCGGGCGAAACTCCAGAATATCGCCGGGCTGGCAATCTAAAACTTTACAAATGGCCTCTAAGGTTTCTAGCCGGATGGCCTTCGCTTTGCCTGTTTTTAATATAGACAAGTTAGACATCGTAATCCCCACCCGTTCACTCAACTCTGTGAGCGACATTTTGCGACGGGCAAGCATAACATCTAAATTTATAATAATTGGCATGCAGCAGTATTGGTGTAAATTTATATTGTTAAATCGTTTTCTTGTTTGAGTTCAATTCCTTTTTTAAATACCAGTGCTATAGTTAACAATGTTAAACCGAATACAAACAACCAAAAATTAAAATCTACATTTCGTAAAGTATCAATTTTTAAAGCATCATGCTTAACATAAAACTTAATTAAATTATAAAAATAAACCAAAAATGATGTTATAATAGAGTTTATACCCATCCACAAAAGCCTTGAATAATTTTTAACATTAAAAACATCATCACTCTTTGCTGAATTAATAAATGCATATAGCATTGTAATAATTCTTGATCCTAAGTAAGCACTAACTAACATCAATATTCCCGACAAAAGCTCTAAAAAAGCATTAGGATTTAAATTATTATTAGATTTTTCATTGGTAACACCTTGCCATCCATCCATAAATCCTGTGGAGGCATCTTCTAAACTTACAAGAATTACTACCGCTAACAATAAAATGTAAGCTGCTTTGATAATGGTTATTTGATTAATTATTTTCATTTTCATATCGTTAAATCGTTTTCTTGTTTTAAATCTCTATTTCTCTTTAAGATAGCAGCGGCATAAAAAATTAGAAGGGTAATAAACGTATATTAAACTTGGTGAATAAAATCATATAATTATTAGCAAACATTTGCTTTATCTTCCAAGAAAGAATTTAATAATCGTCATATATTTTTAATAATTACCAAACAAACATAAATAATAAATTATTACAAATCAAAATATATTTATTGATTTACAATAAACAATAAGCGAATATCAATTAAATTAGAACAATATTAATAAATCCGGAGAAAAACTTTCTTGGAATGATTTTTGTTGTAAGTAAAACTGTAAAAAACATGTGCAAACGGCAACATTTTCAGCATTTTATCCTTTCGGATTGCTATACAATTTCGTAACTTTGCACACTTCAACAATTAAAGAGCACACAAAACGTATAAATGAGACAACTCAAGATAACGCAATCCATTACCAACCGTGAAAGTCAATCGTTAGATAAGTACCTACATGAAATTGGTAAAGTAGATTTAATAACAGCAGAGGAAGAGGTAATTTTAGCAAGAAAGATTCGTGAAGGCGATCAGGCTGCATTAGAGCGATTAACTAAAACCAACTTACGTTTCGTTGTATCTGTTGCAAAGCAATATCAAAATCAGGGTTTAACTTTAGGTGATTTAATTAACGAAGGTAACTTGGGTTTGATCAAAGCGGCAAAACGTTTTGATGAAACAAAGGGTTTCAAATTCATTTCTTACGCTGTTTGGTGGATTCGTCAGTCGATTTTGCAGGCTATTGCTGAACAAAGCCGTATTGTTCGTTTACCTTTAAACCAGGTAGGTTCATTAAGTAAAATCAGTAAAGCTTTCTCTAAGCTAGAGCAGGAATATGAGCGTGAGCCATCGCCAGAAGAATTGGCAGATATCCTAGAAACCACAGTTGACAAGATTTCTGACACACTAAGTAACTCTGGCCGTCACGTATCCATGGATGCGCCATTTGTTCAGGGTGAAGAAAATACATTATTGGATGTATTGGAAAACCACGAACCTAATACGGATAGTTCATTAATCAATGAATCATTATCAGAAGAAATTAAACGTTCTTTATCTACCTTAACGGAGAGAGAAAGAGAAATCATCGTTTTATTTTTTGGTTTAGGATCAAATCATCCACTTTCATTAGAAGAAATTGGGGAAAAATTTAACCTTACCCGCGAGCGTGTGAGACAAATTAAGGATAAAGCGTTACAACGTTTACGTCATACATCAAGAAGTAAAATCTTAAAATCTTATTTAGGATAATTATTCCATTTGAAATATTCACAATACTTAAAAGATCGACAAAATTGTCGGTCTTTTTTTGTTTAGTATGCTTCTGAGTTTTTATTTATATTTAAACATGTCTGTAGCACTATTAAAAAAATCCATGTTGGTATACAAACCTATTGTGTTTTGGAACATTTTAGTTAGTCTCATGATTGGTCTATTTTTTATAATTGATGGTTACAGAAACCCCGGGCCTTATGTTATGATCATAATCATGAAACCCATTGGATGGATATTTTCAATTATTATCGAACGCTTTTTTTTGAGCAAATATTCATACTTCTATAAAAATCAGGGATTAAGATTTCGCAGAATTTTCAGCAACATCATTATTTATGATATCGCTATGCTGTTTACCATTATCATAACATTTCTTTTATGCAGGAACTTTTTATTGACAGTGTTACCCAAAGCTTTAATCAACAAGCAATATTAAATGGCGTTTTTATAAATTGTAAAATTGGGGAAACTGTTGGCTTATTAGGTAGAAATGGCAGTGGTAAATCAACCTTACTTAAAATAATATTTGGCAGCCTGAAAGCCGATTTCAAATTCTTAAAAATTAACGATACAATAACTGACAAAGGGTATCTTTCTCAAAACCTCTCCTATCTTCCGCAGGATAATTTTATACCTTCAAAACTTACAGTTAAAAAAGCGATTGAGATATTCTGCAATAAACATCAAAATGAATTGCTGAAAATTGAATCGATTGCAAGTAATCTTAATTATAAGTTTAGGGAACTTTCTGGCGGAAACCGAAGATTTATCGAAGCCTTAACAATCATTTATAGTGATGCTGATTTTGTGCTCTTGGACGAACCATTTTCTCAACTAGCGCCACTTATGGTTGAGGAATTAAAACGACACATCAATCGTATAAAAATACACAAAGGCTTTATTGTAACCGACCATTATTACAATTCTATAATTAACATTGCTGACAGGATAGTATTGCTACACAATGGCTGTAATTATCATATAAAAGATTCCAAGGATTTAATTCTTCATGGCTATCTACCAGAGCCGAAAGATTAAAATTTTAGGCAAAAAAAAGACCGGCTAGCCGATCTCACATAAATAACAACAACACTTACTTAAAACAATAAGTGTTTAACCGTTAATCCATTATTAATCAATTGCTTTAAGGAATCAATACCAATTCTCAAATGCGTTTCTACGTACTTTTCTGTAACTGTACTATCGCTTTCTGCCGTTTTAACACCTTCAGGAATCATCGGCTGATCTGACACTAGTAAGATTGCACCAGCTGGAATTTTATTGGCAAATGCAGTGGTAAATATTGTTGCGGTTTCCATATCAACAGCCATCGCCCTCAAGGTTTTCAGGTATTTTTTAAACTCCTTGTCATGCTCCCAAACCCTTCTGTTTGTAGTATAACATGTTCCGGTCCAGTAATCTCTACCGTGATCGCGAATGGTAGTGGAGATCGCTTTCTGTAAAGCAAAGGCTGGCAATGCCGGAACCTCAGCAGGCAAGTAATCGTTTGATGTTCCTTCTCCCCTAATGGCTGCAATAGGCAGAATCAAATCACCTAATTGATTTTTCTTTTTCAGTCCGCCACATTTACCTAAAAACAAAACAGCTTTAGGTTTAATCGCCGTTAACAAATCCATCATGGTTGCCGCCAAGGGGCTACCCATACCGAAATTGATAATGGTAATGCCATTCGCAGTAACACTTTGCATTGGCTTATCTAAACCCATAATAGGTGCATTATCATTCCATTCAGAAAACATGCTTACATATTTACTAAAGTTGGTTAGCAGAATATAGTCACCAAATTGATCTAAAGGTCTACCTGTATAACGAGGCAACCAGTTTTTAACTATTTCATCTTTTGATTTTAAGCCAGATTTAACCGGACTTTCTACTTCTTTTACTCGTTTTGATTTTCCTACAATCGTTTCATCTTTTTTTACGTCTTTTTCTTCATTCATATTTTAATAGCATTGAGCATAGCGCTGGGCGCATAGCGTTAACAAATATTATATTAAAAAAAATCCCCCCGCTTTCGCGAGAGGATTTGATTTTTTATGCAGCTTGCAACTTTTTAAAGTCGGCCTTTTCAAATTTTTCTATCGCATAATCGAGATTGATGTGCAATTCCTTGACATCCGTTTGCGTAGGTGTATCAAACATCGCGTCAAGCATAATCGCTTCGCAAATCGATCTTAGACCACGAGCGCCCAACTTATATTCCATTGCTTTATCAACAATAAAATCTAAAACATCATCTTCAAAAACTAAGTTAACATCTTCGTAAGCAAAAAGCTTGATGTATTGTTTAATTAATGAGTTTTTCGGCGCAGTCAATATATTACGCAAAGATTCTTTATCCAGCGGATTTAAGTGCGACAGCACTGGAATACGACCAATCAATTCAGGAATTAACCCAAACGATTTTAAATCCTGCGGCGTGATGTATTTGTAAAGGTTTTTAAGATCTAAAACAGCTTCGTCTTTCTTCACCTTATAACCCACTGCCTGCGTACGTAAACGATTCGCAATTTTACGTTCTATACCATCAAAAGCACCACCGCAAATGAATAAAATATTATTGGTGTTTACAGGAATCATTTTTTGGTCTGGATGTTTACGCCCGCCTTGAGGTGGAACGTTTACCACAGTACCTTCCAAAATCTTCAATAACGCTTGCTGAACGCCTTCGCCTGATACATCACGGGTAATGGACGGGTTATCGCTTTTACGGGCAACCTTATCCACTTCGTCGATATATACGATGCCACGCTCTGCAGCAGCAACATCATAATCAGCAGCTTGAAGTAAACGTGTTAAAATACTCTCCACGTCCTCTCCTACGTAACCTGCTTCAGTTAAAACTGTTGCATCGCAGATGCAGAATGGTACGTGTAATATTTTAGCAATGGTTTTAGCTAAAAGTGTTTTACCTGTTCCCGTTTCGCCAACCAACATGATGTTAGATTTTTCAATCTCAATCTCGTCTTTATCAATTTTTTGATTCAAACGTTTGTAATGGTTGTAAACTGCTACAGATAACACTTTTTTCGCATCATCCTGACCAATCACATATTGATCCAGGTGTTGTTTAATTTCTAAGGGTTTAAGCAGAGAAATTGCAGTCTGAATATTTTTTGTGTTTTTGGTACCTAATTCCTGAGCAAGCAATTGATTGGCCTGGGTTACACACTTATCACAGATAAATGCATCCATACCTTCAATTAACATTAAAGTTTCATGCTTGCCAGAATGGCAGAATGAGCAACGGGATTCTTTATTTTGTTTCGCCATCTTTTTTCGCGTTTCTCGATAAAACTTCATCAACCATACCAAATCCTTTTGCCTCATCGGCAGTCATCCAGTAATCGCGATCTGAAGCTCTCTCTACCCAGTCATAAGTTTGGCCAGAGTGCTCTGAAATAATATCGTATAATTCTTTCTTCAATTTTAACATTTCTCTCAAGTTGATCTCCATATCTGAAGCCACACCTTGTGCACCTCCTGATGGTTGGTGAATCATTACTCTTGAGTGAGGTAAAGCAGCACGTTTTCCTTTGGCACCAGCAACCAATAATACAGCACCCATTGAAGCAGCCATACCGGTACAAATTGTGGCCACATCTGGCTGAATATACTGCATGGTATCATAAATACCTAAACCAGCATAAACAGAACCACCCGGAGAGTTAATGTAAATCTGAATGTCTCTATCTGCATCGGTTGATTGTAAAAACAACAACTGTGCTTGGATGATATTTGCATTCTGATCATAAATCGCATCACCTAAAAAGATGATACGGTCCATCATTAACCTCGAGAAAACATCCATTTGCGCAACATTAAGCTGGCGCTCCTCAATAATATAAGGCGTCATGCTTTGAGGATTCATGTTCGCCTGTGCTATAAATTTATCTACGTGTAAACTGCCAATCCCTTGATGTTTAACGGCAAATTTTCTAAATTCTTGTGGATCTATGTTCATTTTAGTGAATTGAGTTAGAAGCCTGGCGACAAGCGTTGAAACAAATAGCCAAACTGGATTATAATTTTAATAAATATTTCCTGAAGTTGGTTAATTTCCGTGCCAATTTATCTAATTATTTGCATTTGGATCTCAAATCTGCATCTCAAATGACAAAAGATTAAAACACCTTCACATAATGTCATGAGTAGGGTAGCGCTGGAAATATATGCAATACTCAATTAATGAGCAAATTATAACGCAAATTATGCAATTAAAAGTTTAAATCCCTATTATAAAACAAGAGCAGCTTTTAAGAGCTGCTCTTCAATTTTAATATCTGATGACTGACAATAGGTCAGCAAGAATTACTTCTTATCCAACTCAACAAATTTATCGTAATCAATATCTTTTTGATCTAAAGTAACGATGGTTTTAATTTGTTCGAAAGTTTTAGCAGCTTTTACTTCTTCAAATGTGCGGTTTGCATTTTCTTTATCCTGTAAGAATTGAACTGCATATTGCGCCAATTGATCTTCTGGAAGTGGGCTTGGGCTATACATTCTAAATTGCGCATCTAATTTAGCTTTAGCAGCAGCAACAACATCCTCATATTTAATTTCGATGCTATTATCTTTAATGATTTTATTTTCGATCAAAGTCCATTTAAGGTTTTTAGCGAAATCATCATAACCTTCTGCCAATTCTTCATCAGTTAACTTTTCGTTTGTTGCTTTTAACCAACGACGTAAAAATTCATCTGGCAAATCAAAAGAATGTTTTTCTAAAAGCGCTTCGTAAATATCGTTTGATAATTTACGTTCAGCATCTTGTGTAAACATACTTTCTACTTCTTCCTGAATTTTAGTTCTGAAACCAGCCTCATCAGTTACAGTACCTTCACCAAATAATTTATCAAAAAATTCCTGGTTTAAATCTGATTCCTCTAAGCGATTTACATTTTTAACCGTTAACTGGAAGTTAGATTTTAAATCGGCTGCATCTTCTTCAGAAATGTTTAATGCTTTAGCAATCGCCGCAGTATCTTCAAAAACTGTCTGGATATCAACAGTTACAACATCATCTTTCTTTAAACCAACCAAAGATTTCAATACTTTCTTATCCTTAATTAAATCTAAACGGATAGTTGCAGTATTAGAAATTCCACCTTCGAAAACAGAGCCATCAGTACCTAACTGTACCAACTCAGCATACAAAACATCACCTTCAGCAGCAACCTCAGGGTTAGTCATTTTACCATAGCTGCGACGGATGTTTTTGATACGGCTTTCCAGAGTTTCCTGATCCGCTTTAACCACATATTGAGTAAACTTATCTTTCGGAGAAATATTTACATCAAACGCAGGTGCTAAACCCAATTCGTAATCAAATTCAAATTCATCTGTATTATCCCACTTAAATTCGCGGGCATCATCCATTTGAGGAAGTGGTTGACCTAAAATTTCTAATTTTTGCTCCGTAATGTAATTAGATAAAGTATCGTTTAACAAGTTATTAACTTCTTCTACCAAGATACTTTTGCCATACATTTTCTTAATGTGAGCAGCAGGAACCATTCCTTTACGGAAACCTGGTAATTGTGCTTTTTTAGCTTGGTCTTTTATTGCCTTTTCTACTTTTGCACTATAATCAGCAGGTGCGATTTTGATTTTTACAACAGCATTTAAGTTGCCGGTTTTTTCCTGTGTAATATTCATTTCTTTCTGAATCTTGTTTTTAAAAACAAAACCGTTCCGATGTTTAAATCGAAACGGCCTTTATCTTGTTGTGCGGAAGAAGGGACTCGAACCCCCACGCCGTGAAGCGCCAGATCCTAAGTCTGGTGCGGCTACCAATTACGCCACTTCCGCAGTTAGGATGTTGTAAGGACTGCAAAGATAGAAACTAGATTGAATAATCAAAAGGTATCTATCATAATTTATTAAATATTTTCGCGTAAAAAAGCTAAGTAGTTAATTTTGAACGAGAATAGTTTTTTAAAAAATATTCAGAAAAGCAATTGTTGTACTATTATTTCACTCCTGTCCTGCTTTTTGCTTCAAGGCCCGATGAAAAAATCGGGCGCTTTTCGCGTCAATCAGGTTTAGCTAACCCAAAACCATGCAACTATTTATGATTTTCTTAGGCAGGCTTAATAACCTACTTCATCACCACTTCCGATACTTCAATCAATTCCGGCCCTCCTTCTAACGGATAACCTTCCACCTTAGTGCCTCTCAAAGTAACCTGCCTATCTACATAAGTATCTAAATTCAGACTACTGCTTCTTAAGGCATACGGTTTTCCGCCATAAGTAATGCTATGCGTACCGTATTGAAAGGTTGTCATTCCAAGCTTTGTAATTCTTCCTTCAATTGAAACCGTCTCTCCACTGGAGGCAGACCTCATAGAACCGCAGCCAAACATCATCACTGCAAATAATGATAGTAAAAGTATTTTTTCATAATGGGTTAATCTGGTAAGTTAAACTTATTGATTATTAAACATAAATTGATTGATAAAGTTCTTGAATTGGATCAGAATTCCAATACTGGGGGAGATTACAAATCGCTTATAGCCAACATCCAGACTAGCTCAACTCAATAAAGTTCCTTTTGAAACTCAAAAAAATACTGAACAGCTTTTACCAATCTGCTGCCATACCAGCTAAACATTTCACCATCCACCAATTTGATCGACACATTTGGGATGGCTTTTTGTATTTCTTCAATATGTTTTTCGGCAAAAGGGTAAGGCTCAGAAGAAAGTAGAATCAACTGAGGATTTAAATATTTTAGTTTTTCAAGCGTAATTGTCGGGTAGCGCTCATGATTGATCACATTTGTCATCCCATTTGCAATTAAAACATTGTTGATAAAAGTATTTTTACCCGCCGCCATATATGGTTTCCGCCAAATGAGGTAGGCAACCTTTTTATCAATTTGATTTTGCAAGGCCAGAGTTTTCAAATCATTGAAACCAGCAGAAATTAAATGGTTCAAGTAGGCTGCTTCAGGCTCACGATCTACCAACTCCCCTATTTGAGTAATGGTTTTCATCGCATCATTTAACGTGAAAATATCACTCATCCAAACCGGAAAGTGTTCTGCAAGTTCCTCTATATCGCTTTGCGTATTTTCTTCCTTGTTACCGATAATCAAATCGGGCTTCAAATCTTTGATAAGATCGATGTTCAGCTTTTTCGTTCCGCCAACTTTTGTGCGTTCAGCAAATTTCTCTATCGGATGAATGCAAAATTTAGTTAAACCAATAATTTCATGATCTAAACCTAAATCAAATAGGAATTCAGTTTGAGAGGGCACGATGGAGACAATCCTTTTGGGAGGAAAATTAATCAGGATTTCATTCCCCATCTGATCAGTAAACGACTTCTGCATAAACAAAGGTAAGGATAGAACGGAGATTACATGACTAAATCTAAAGGCTTATTGAATTACTTAAGTTAATGAGATGAAAATTGCAAACATTACATTTAAAATCAGGTTAATCTTAAAATAAATGGTACCCACAATGAAAAAATTATCCTGCTTTTAACTGTAATCATTAATATCTGCATGAAAAGTAATGCACAACAGCTGCTTGAAGTTGCATCCTTTGAAAAAAACCAGCCCATTGGCGTAACAGTCTCCCCAGTTTCAAATCGATTATTTGTTTCATTCCCAAAACATGAACCTTATTTATACGGCTTAACTGAAATTGTAAGTGGGAAGCGGAAGCCATTTCCTGATCTGGAATGGAATAAAATCGACAGTATTAATACCCAAAACCATTTTGTAAATGTTCAGGATTTATATGCTGATCAAAATAATTTTCTTTGGGTATTGGATTCAAAACCCTCCGATGGTTCATCAGTATTTGGAGATTCTGGTAAAAGCAAAACAGGTCAATTTAAACTTTTAAAAATTGATTTAAAGACAAATAAAGTGGTTAGAATTTACGAATTCGATGATTTGCCAAAAGATAAAAGCGGTTTAAACGATCTGGTAGTTGACACTGATAAAGACCTTGCCTATCTATCAGATCCTGGTTTGAGTGCCGTAGTGGTGTTGGATTTGAAATCAGGAAAATCGAGAATAGTGCTCGAAAAAGATCAATCGACAATTGCGCAGCCGAATTTCGTTTTGAAACTTGATGGTATCGACGTGGTAGATGACAAAGGGAAGCCTTTTAATTCTAATGTTAATGGTATTGCACTGACCAAAGACAATAAATATTTTTATTTCAGAGCAATTAACCAGACTAAACTTTACCGAATTGCTACAACATTTCTTGCAAACGATAAATTAAACAAGGAAGAACTCTCTAAAAAAGTAGAACTGGTGGCAGAAACCGGCGTATGCCATGGTATGATTGCCGACCAAAAAGGAAACATTTACCTGAGTTCGTCTCCAGATTATTCAATTAAATATGTTTCGCCGGATGGTGAATTGCATACTTTGGTAACCGATAAAAGGTTAAGCTGGCCAGATTCTTTTGGAATTGGTACTGATGGTTTTCTTTACCTCAGTTGCTCACAATTAAACCGGTTACCAAAATATAACAAGGGAAATGACAGAACAGCGTATCCTTACCGGGTGTATAAGGTTAAATTGCCTTAGCACCGGTTAATTGCACATCATCTTTAATTACGCCATCAGCTATGTGCAAAATGCGGTTACCGTAGGTAGCGTTTTTCTCGGAATGTGTTACCTGTATAATGGTTATTCCATCTTCCTGATTCAACTTTTGAAACAATTGCATAATTTCTTCAGCCTGTGCAGATTGCAAATTACCTGTTGGCTCATCGGCTAGGATGACGCTTGGCTGGGCGGCTAACGCCCGGGCAATTCCCACTAATTGTTGTTGTCCGCCGGAAAGCTGATTTGGAAAAAGGTCTTTTTTGGCTACAATATTAAAGCGATCCAATAAATTAGCAATTCTACTTGTCCGTTCGGAGCCTCCTATCTTTTTATAAAGTAAAGGTGCTTCTATATTTTCGTAAACCGTCATTTCATCAATTAAATGATATGCCTGAAATACAAAACCAATATGGTTTCGATACAATTCAATACGTTTTCGCTCATTCAAAGTGGTTACATCTTCGCCAAGAAATTCGTAGGTACCATAAGTTGGCTCTTCCAGCATGCCTAAGATATTAAGCAACGTAGATTTTCCGGCACCAGATGGTCCCATGATTGAAACAAATTCACCTTTTTTAATTGTTGTACTAACATGACGCAGTACATAATTCTTTACGCCTTTGTTAGAATAGTATTTTTCTATATTTTTTAGTTCTATCATTTTAGTCAGTATCAAGTATTTAGTATCAAGTATTAGGATATGCTTTAGCTTTATTCGTATTTCAATGCGTTCACGGGATCTGTTACGGCAGCTTTTCTCGCCTGAATGCTAACTGTTAAAACCGCAATCACTATCGAAACAAGTGTGGCAAGCAAAAAAGGGATAACCGGCATATCTATCCGGTAGGCAAAACCATCCAGCCATTTTTTGATAAGAATGTAGGCAATTGGCCAGCTGATTAAATTTGCCACAACAACCAGTATCAAAAATGATTTATTTAGCAGATTTACAATCTGGATATTTGATGCGCCAAGCACTTTTCTAACCGCGATTTCTCTCGTTCTGCGTTTTGCAACAAAGGTAGAAAGTGCAAACAGCCCTAATAATGATAATGAAACCGACACCAGGCTGAACAAGACAATCATATTTACGAACCTATTGTTATCTTCCAGGATTTTATCGAAAGCATCATTCATGCTCGTATAAGTCATCGGATAATCCGGATACAAAAATCTCCATTCTGCCTCTATTTTTTTAATGATTTCGCCACTGTTGGCTGCATCTAAACGAACCAGCATATTATTAGTGGTCGACATCCCTCCCAAATGCGTCACTTTGTAAATCGTTGGCATCACTGCCTTATCGAACCCTTCATTGTGATAATCTTTAATTACGCCAACAATTTGAAATGTATATTTCCGATCATCACGTAGTAAGTCATAAGTTTTCCCAACTGGATTTTTATCAATTAATTTCGCGGCGCTCGCATTGATAACCACACTATTGGCAGTATCCTGTTTGTAGTCCTTCGAAAACAATCGACCCTGCATCACTTGAACACCCAAAGCTTGCAGAGCATCCATCGTTACCGTAACCGAATTCACCGGAATTTTATTCTCTTTATAAGTAATTACTTCGGGCGTATTGAATACATTTCCCATTACCTGTGTGCTTGTAGCAATATATTTTACTCCAGGAACTGTCCTCAACCGCTCAGCAAATTTTTCTTCGTAATTTGATTTGATGTTAACGAGATTCCCTTTTTCAAAACCTAAATCCTTATTGCTAACATATTTCGTTTGCTGATACATTACCCCAATGGCAATGATGAAAGTTACCGAAATCACAAATTGAAAAACGACCAGTATATTCCTCAAGGCAATGCCTTTTAGCCCATTCTCATAATTACCTTTTAAAACCGAAACAGGATTATAATTTGATAAAATCCATGATGGATAAAAACCAGCAAGAAGGGTGACTAAAACAAACAAAGTAAGCAGTTGCACAATCATTATGAATAATTGAGGATTATACCAAAAGCTAAGGGAGACGTTAAAATTTTGGTTAAACGCTGGTAGAACCATTTCAACCAGAACTACACAAAGAAAAAGAGATACCATACTTTGCATGGCAGATTCAAGTAAAAACTGCGTTAACAACTGACCTTTGTAGGAGCCTAAAATCTTTTTAACGCCAACTTCTTTCGCTCTTTGGACAGATTGTGCCGTTGCCAAATTCACGAAATTAATCACTGATACCAAAAGAAGGAAAATGGAAATTCCAACTATAGGCTTCAACTTATCTTTCCAACTCAACTTTAAGGTCGGATTAGCATGAACATCGGAAATTTTTAAGGCACTAAGTCCGGGGGTGTTGCCGTTCTTGTAAATATCCTTGTAATTTCTCTTCTCCTTTGCAAAGGCTGCTTTCTTGAAATTTACATATACACTTTGCAGCGTTTTATTCAAAGCCGTACTATCCATCGGACCGTTCATTTTAGCATATACCTGACAAAAGTGCCTGTTACTGATGTTTTCAGGATCATGATCTTGCTCTCCGGTCCTGATGATGGCATTGAAACTTACGGATTGCGGAGTTTTAGGTTCTTTAACAACACCAGTTATGGTAAACATTTGCCCAGGATCGCTCCTCCAGATCAATAGTTTTACCGTTTTGCCTAATACTTTATCTGTACCAAATAATTTTAATGCAATGCTTTCCTTTACCACAATTGATTTTGGGGTACTTAATGCAGCCTCTGCACTTCCATGCAAAAACTGATAGTTAAAAACACTGAAAAAACTACTGTCAGCATCTTTTATCTGTTTAACTAAAATTGGATCTGCCCCATCAACTTTTACAGAATAACCTGCACTCCATTCCCAATCCTGATCTACTTTTGTTACTGCAACAGCTTGTGGAATATTTTCTCTGACCAAAGAGGCCATTCTGCTGTCGGTTGCTTCCTGCCAATGCTCTTTATTGTCTGGCGTAAAAAAATCATGTTTTTCACGGATTTGAAAAACATTTTCAAGGTCTGGAGTCCAGCTATCATAACTTTCCTCATGGTTAATGTACAAAAGCATTAACACAAAAGCAGTTAAGCCCAATGCTAAACCACCAATATTAATGGCTGCATAAACTTTGTTTTTCCAAAGGTTGCGCCAGGCGATTTTTAAATTTAATTTGAACATTTTTAGCGTTTACATGGTGAGTTTTAAGTTGCACGTACCAAAACCTACAACATAAAACGTATTACTTATTACTTGGATTTACTCATATTTAAGTGCATCAATTGTGTTTGCCCTGGCGGCTTTGAACGAACGTAAGCTCACAGTTATTAAAGTAATCAGCATAGAAATTACCATAGCCAACACAAAAGGCCAAATGCTCAAATCTATCCGATAGGTAAATGTTGAAAGCCACTTTGAAACAAATAGATAAGCCAACGGCCAGGCTACTAAGTTTGCAATAAAAACCATTAGTAGAAATGAGCCATTTAACATTTTGACCAATTCGAAGGTGGAAGCACCTAAAACTTTTCTAACAGCAACCTCTTTGGTTCGTTGAGTGGCTACAAAAGAAATTAACCCAAACAAACCGATAAAGGAAATAAAAATAATAATGCCTGCAAAAACCTTAAACAAAACCCCCATCACCCTTTCTGTTTCATAATATTGGCTAATATCTTCATCAACAAAAGAGGCTCGGTAATAATTTTCCGGAAAGGTATTATTCCATATTTTTTCTATTTGAGGCATGATGGATTTTATTTGTTTGCTATCCATTTTCACAGCTAAATTTTGATAGTTATCTTTAATTGTGGTAATGATAATTGGTGATATGGGTTCGTGTAGGCTCAAATTATTAAAATCTTTAACCACGCCCACTAAAGTTCCTTCTTTGCCAAAAATTTTAATTTTTTTACCTAATGCGTCATTAAAATTAACCACATTTAATTTTCTTAAAGTCGTTTCATTAACCACAACTTCTTTTATGGTATCGCTTTTAGAAAATGCTTTACCGGCAACAAAAGTTAATCCGAAAGTTTTGAAGTAATTTTCATCGGCAATTTTTGTATTAGCCTGAAAATTGGCTTTTTCCGTGCCATTATATTTAAAATTAGTTTCATTATTATTGCTGGATGATGGTGGATTTCTACAAAAACTAGTCGTTAAAACACCAGGTATTTTGGAAATTCGATCTTGTAAAATCTGATATTTTATTAAGCTTAAGCTATCGTTCCGAACATTAACCAAAGCAATTGCCGAAGGGTTGAAACCTAATGGTTTCTCCCTCATATAATTCATTTGTTTCAAAACCACAAGTGTACCAATAATTAACACAACAGTGATCGAAAATTGAACCACAACCAAAACCTTTCGTAAGCTTAAACCGCCAGCATTTGCAGTAACTTTATTTTTTATGGCCAAAGCAGGACTAAAACCAGACATGACCATCGCTGGATAGAACCCTGCAAGAAAACTCACCACGATTACCAATCCAATCATAAAAACAAAAATGATTGGGTGCTGAATAATACTAAATGAAATCTCCTCCTGAAATAAACTTCTCATTCCTGGTAAGGCAACTTCGGTTAGAACACAAGCTATGAGCATTGCAAACACGCTAATGGTTAAGGTTTCGGTAAGAAATTGAAATACCAATTGCTTTCTTAAACTTCCCATCACTTTACGAACGCCAACTTCTTTGCTTCTGCTTACCGCCTGTGCAGTAGCGAGATTAATGAAGTTTATACATGCCGTAAGCATCAAAAACGCACCAATGATACCTAAACCATAAAGTTCTTTTTTCGACATTGTTTTGCTTGAAAAATTCCCCAGGTTTTCGTTGTAATGTATATCACCCAGAGATTGAGCACTAATTTCTTGTTTAGAGATGTTATCCCTTTTAAAATATTTGTCAGAAAACTTTGGTAAAGCACCCCGAACTTCATCAATTGATACACCATCCTTTAAAAGAAAATAACATTCATCATTTGACGATACATTGCCCCAGTTATCGAATCTTTCATTAGGGTGTTTTCTAAAGGTTTCGTAAGAAACAACTATTTTAAGTGGAAAAGAACTGTTTTGGGGCATCTCCTGTAAAATGCCCGTAACCATAAAATTATCACGGTTCTGATAATTAATAATTTTACCTACAGCCTTATTCCAGTCGCCAAAAAGTCTGGTAGCCATATCTTTCGATAAAACCACAGAATTAGGCTGACTTAACGACTGCATGGGATTTCCTTGTAACCATTCAAAACTCATGATTTGAAAGAATTCCGGCTCTGCATAAAAAATATCTTCTAAAGTTTTAATTTTTTCCTTCCCGGCATCATCTTTTACTTTGATAATTCCACCATCTTGACAAATGGCTCCAACTTTTTCAATTTGATTTTTGAAATCATTTCGCAATGCAGCAGGTGCTGGTTTTGGCACCCCTTGAGATTCTTCAAAACCATCTGGAGAAGTCCAATTTGTTGTGATCCGAAAAATTCTATCTTCATTCTTAAAACCCTCATCAAAACTCATTTCATAACGGATAAAAATAAAAATGAGAATACAACTGGCCATCCCGATCGAAAGACCAAGAACATTAATAAATGTATATCCCTTGTTTTTCCAAAGGTTTCGCCAGGCGATTTTTAAATTTAATTTGAACATATTAGTATCAAGTATGTAGTATCAAGTAGCAAGACTATTTTGCTTTAACTTTTAATCTTTTAGCTTTATTCGTATTTCAAAGCATCAACGGGGTTTGATTTTGCCGTTTTATAGGCTTGAAAACTTACTGTGATTATAGCCATTGATAATGTAGCAATTGCCGCTACCGGCACAATCCACCAGCTAAATTCAGTGTGGAATTCAAAATTACTCAGCCATTTATTCATGGCGAAATAGCTTATTGGCACAGCGATAATTATAGCTGCAATAATCATTTTGATAAAGGAAAGTGATAACAATTGCATGAGATTGGCTACCGATGCACCAAGCACTTTGCGTACACCAAATTCTTTAGTGCGTTGTTCTGCACTGTATGCAACCAAGCCGAATAAACCCAAACACGAAACGAAAATCGCCAATCCGCCGAAGAGATTAGAAAGTATTCCCAATGTTTTTTCAGACTTATATTTTTCCTGATATAATGAATTTATAAACTTAATTTCAGTTGGGTAAGCAGGATTAAAAGCCTTTGTAATCTTGTTAATCGTTTCGATATTGCTTTGCAAGTTGTTAGCATTGTTCAATCGCATGGTAATTGTACCCGTTTGAGAAGGGTTTAGAAAAACCACCTGTGGGTTATTTGATTTATAGGGTGAATCCCAAACATAATCATCAAAAACTCCAATAATATATGCGGTAGAACCAAAAAGCATCACTTTTTTACCAATTGGATTTTTGTAGCCGAATACTTTAACGGCAGAAGCACTTACCATAAGTGCACTGGTATCTGAAGCAAAATTTTTCGAAAAATCTCTTCCCTGCAATAATTTGATTCCATTTGTTTTGATAAAATCATATGTCGTAGCCACTTGATTAAACATTACCGTATTTGCTGGCTTCGTCATTCCATCCCACTTGATATCCATAAAATTTCGACCACGATGAGATAAACTAACGGATGATTGGTACATCGAAGTAACCGCACCAGATTTTAGCATCTCTGATTTGAATAAATCAAATTTGCCTTTTAGCGCTCCATCCTGAGGAATTTCAACTAAAGCATTTACATCAAACCCAACCGGTTTATTTTTGATGTACTGAATTTGGCGATAGATAACCAATGTGGATATAATTAGGATAATGGCAAAGCAGAACTGCCCAACAACCAACACTTGTCTTAAGCTTATATTCAAAAAGCCTTTTGCAGAGATTTTC
>NZ_AJLG01000073.1 GCF_000258495.1 Pedobacter agri PB92 | reverse complement strand
TTTTTGTCCGGCAATAGTTTCAGCAACATAAGTTCCTTCATCTTCTGCTTTGTGCGCCAACATAGCACCTGTAATCACATCTCCAATGGCATATACACCTTTAACAGATGTTTCCAAGTGTTCATTCACAGGGATTTTTTTACCACGTTCTTCTACGGTAATTCCGATTTTATCTAAGCCTAAACCTTCAGTGTAAGCTGTACGGCCAACCGCAACAATGCAGTAATCAGCATCTAATGAAATGGTTTCACCTTTTGGTGTTTCAGCGGTAACGGTAACGGTTTTGCCTTTTGTAGTTGCGCCGGTAACTTTATGCCCCATGTAAAACTCCATGCCTAAGTTTTTCTTAAGCACACGCTGAAGCTCTTTACCTAAACCCGCATCCATGGTAGCGATGATCGATGGTAAAAACTCAACCACAGAAACCTTAGTACCTAAACGGGCATAAACAGAACCTAACTCTAAACCAATAACACCACCACCAATTACAACCATCGATTTTGGCACTTCTTTAATATTTAAAGCTTCGGTTGACGTAATGATGCGTTTTTTATCAATTGGCAAAAATGGCAAAGCAGTTGGTTTAGAACCTGTGGCAATGATTACATTCTTAGCCGTTAAAGTTTCGGTAGAACCGTCTTCTTTAGTTATTAAAACAGTGTTTTTATCTACAAAAGATCCAACACCTACGTAAGAATCGATTTTATTTTTTTTGAATAGATAAGTAATACCGGCCGTATTCTGAGCAACAACATCGTCTTTACGGGCGATCATCTGTTTCATATCAACTTTTAAATCTTTCAAGTTGATACCGTGGGTTGTAAAAGTATGAGCAGCGTTATGGAAATGCTCAGAAGAATCTAACAAAGCTTTAGATGGAATACATCCTACGTTTAAGCAAGTGCCTCCAAAAGTTTTATATTTTTCTATAACTGCAGTTTTTAAACCTAACTGAGCACAACGGATTGCGCCAACATAACCGCCCGGCCCTGAACCGATAACAACGACATCGTATTGCATAATTTCTTTAGAATTTTGATTGCCCAAATGTAGGTAAAAAAGGCGGAAAGCTGAAAGTCAAAAGCTTAAACACTAAGTACAAAAAGAACAATTTTACAATGAAAATGGATTGCACAAAGAATCTTTAATACCATTCTAATTTCCAATATTAGAAGATGGCAAATCTGTGATGTCTTAAATTAAAAAGCGATAAGTTTAACTGATTAGGATAGCACTCCCTGCTCCAAAATGTAATTTTTCACGTGAGAGAAATTTAAGAATAGCTGATCGGCAATTTTTAATTTTTGGTGTGCCCTGATGTTATTCTGAATCGCATAACAAGTAATTCCTGCGGCAACTGCAGATTTTACGCCATTTAAGGTATCTTCAAACACGATGCATTCTTCTTTTGCCAAACCCAATTTTTCTACACAGATATTATAACTTTCCGGGTCGGGTTTACTTTTCGAAACATCCGTTCGAGTAATAAAAAGTTTGAAATATTTAGCCAGACCATTTCGTTCAAAAACCGCTTCTACATCCATTCGGGGGCTTGCTGTAACTACCGCAAGGGTCAATCCTTTTTCATAAAAATACTTTACAAAATCTAAAGCATGAGGCATCAGTTCAATATCTTTTGTTCTGAATCCTTCAAAAGTTAATTGTTCACGCCTTTCAATAAAGCCATCCAGCACTTCCGTAATTTTATACTTTTTGATAATTGTATTGGCATTTTGGGGTAAAGGAATTCCTGCATAATTACTTAACCAATCTTTAAAATCGAGTGTTACCCCATATTGATCCAAAAACTCATTCCAACAATTAAAATGAAATTTTTCTGAATCGATTAATGTTCCATCTAAATCAAATAATAATGCTTTTATTTTACTCATTCGTTCCTTCATTTTGATCACTGCTTACTGTATTTCACAGCTTTAATACCTTTTCTAATCGCAAAAATTTTCTTTAAACTTCTTCACCCGACGACGGACTTCTGACTATTTTACAACTTCAAACAGAAAAAATTGTTGAATCTGCGTTTTACCGAAATTGTTATCTACACAAAAAACCAATGATTCGTGTCCGTTAGCCAATCTCGGGCCAAACGTAATTCCTTCAATATTATCGATGTGCATATTTAAACTGTCAAAGTCAAAAAGTAATTTTTTAGTTAGTGGTTTAGGTGGATTTTTTAGGAAAGAGGAATTGTTGATTACATTTTCCGCTCCGTTCAAGTCAACCAAATAAAGTTTCACGAATGAATGATCATCCCGCCCTTTTGCCCAGGCCCGTTCCATCACTATAAGCGTATGATTATTTATGGCCAGTATTTCAGAAATACCATTTAAATTCCAGTCGCTTTCAACCGTGGGTTTAATGGGTAACGCATCCAAATTGTAGGCATACTGAGCTACATTTCTTTTATTTGCTACATCAAATTTTAAAATTCTGGTTAATGCTCCATCAAACTCAAAGTGAGATTGTTGACCATCCTGATAAAGTGGCTCTTCCAAACTGGCGTACAAAGTGTTGTACTGATCAGCATAACTTAATCCCTCAAAAAATGCATTTTTACGCACACCATAATTTTGCTTGGTAATGTGGAAACCAACAGGCAATGGAACGGTATCGAGGTATTTTCCTGTCGTAGAAATAAAAGTTAAAGCGGGCTGAACAATGGTTGTATCAGTTTTGCGAAACAATCTTTCCCCCTCATTGCTCCAAACAAAAGTTTTTTTTGTTGGATTGTAACGAACGGATTCTCCATCGGCTTTTGAGTTTTTACCAAATTGATATTTGGAATATTGGGTTCCATCTTCCTGCAATATGAATGTTACTCCAGTGACCTGAACAGTATCTATTTTATTGTCTTTGATGGCAATTTTTGCCGTGTAAATCCTTGCCGGACTAAACTGTGATGGATCATCACTGATCATATAGTATTGATCATTCTGTTCGTCGTAATCGATACCGGATAAACCTCCAACCAATGTATTTTGAAAAGTACCATTAAGTGGCATGATGTACTCACTTAAAAATTTGATTGATGAAATATTGCGTTCCTTTTGCTTCGCCACATTTTTTGTTGTGGAACAAGCGCTTAGAATAATTGCAACAGTAAAAAGGAGAAGGGAGATTTTAGAAGGTATTTTTTTCAAATCGCTTTTTTTATTGCAAAAGTATCGAAATTGATGAAATAAATAAGCCGTTCCAAAACATGAAACGGCTTTAATGTATTTACTTTGAGTAATTAGAATAATTTTCCGATCACGCGATAAGAAATATTGTTTCCATCCACTACTTCTTCGTAATAAACATCATTTGGAGAAACAAAATATTTCTCATTTTTGATGGTTACTTCTCTACAGCCTTCTGGCAGTTGGGCAATAATTTCGCCAATTTGATGGGTATCAACCGGCCCATCGGTGGTATTCAAAATCCCGTCTTTTCCTGCTACAATATAAACCGTTGCACCATCAGCATTTTGCCCCTCAGTATAATAAACGCCTTTATATTCGTAATAATCTACGCCATCAATGGTAACCAAATTTGCTTCTTGTGGCAGGGTTGGTACTTCTGCACCAACGGGTGGCACTACCACTTCGTATTGATTGTTATTTTGCTGGTAAAATAAACCTCCGGAATAATAAAACTGATTAGGGCCATAACTAAAAGGATAATAGCCATACGGCAATACGCCAATTCGGAAACCTAAAAACGGTCTGTAAAAATTGTAATAACTATAATATGGACGATAATAACCTCTTCCATAACCCAGACGATTGCCATATCCAAATCTATAACCAACACCCGGGCGATAGCCTGGCCGGTTATAGCTATAATCAGAACGGCCAGATCTGATACCTCCACCGTTCGACCTCGGCGCATAACCATTTCTGTTTGGTGTTTGAACAGATGGCCCTCTGGATATAGATCCACCTCTGGAAGGTGAAACCGAACCTGAGCGACCACCTCCAGTTGAAACTCCGCCCCCACCTGCTCTACTTGGCCGTTGAGCAAGAACATCTTCCGCATTTAAAGTTGTAATCATCGCTGCTGCAGCAAAAACCAACAATCCTTTACTTAATAACCTTTTCATGTATGTGTTTAATTTAATATCTGTATGACGATGAAAAATGATGAAAGATTACGCCTTTACATTATTTAACTAAATTTTGATAAAATCATGACCAAGCCAATTTCACAGCTAACAAACCTTTTACGGGATGTTTTTTCTAATCAGTTCTTAATCGCCTATATTTAAATTTTATTATTCTAAAACTAATCCCAAATGAACTTTTTAAGATTTTTTTTGTTTTCTATTTTGTCTGTTTGTTTCTAATGAATTGTTGGCTCAGCAAACTGATTCGGCTTTTGTTAGAGAAAACTACACCAAAATAGAACGCCAAATCCCCATGCGAGATGGGGTTAAACTTTTCACGTCGATATACCTACCCAAAAATCAAACCAAAAAATTTCCTTTCCTAATTAACAGAACTCCTTATACTGTAGCACCTTACGGAGAGGATAAATACAAGCTGAGTTTAGGAAATTTCCCTGCGATGATGAGGGAAGGCTTTATTTTCGTTTATCAGGATGTAAGGGGAAGATGGATGAGTGAAGGTATTTTTGAGGATATTCGTCCGCAAACCACAAAAAAAGGCAAGACAGCTATTGACGAAAGTACCGATACTTATGATACCATTGATTGGTTGGTTAAAAACATCAAAAATAATAATGGCAAGGCAGGAATTTATGGAATTTCTTACCCGGGATTTTATTCTACTACCTCATTACCCAATGCACACCCTGCACTAAAAGCTGTTTCTCCACAGGCGCCAGTAACCGACTGGTTCATGGGCGACGACTTTCACCATCGTGGAACTTTATTTTTAATGGATGCGTTCAGCTTCATGAGCAGCTTCGGTGTTCCGCGACCACAACCGATCACACCTGATAAAGGTCCGAAAGGTCTTCAATTTCCTATTCAGGATAATTACAGATTTTATTTAGAATCAGGCTCGATAAAAAACCTAAAGGATAAATACTTTGCCGATAGCATTAAGTTTTGGAACGACTTGTTCAAACATCCAAACTTAGATACTTTTTGGAAAGCAAGATTAATTACTCCGCACTTAAAAAATGTTAAACCAGCGGTTATGGTGGTTGGTGGTTTCTTTGATGCAGAAGATGCTTATGGCACTTTCGATACTTACAAAGCTATTGAGAAACAAAATCCGGGTGCAAATAATATTTTAGTTGCCGGCCCTTGGTTTCATGGTGGCTGGGTTCGCAGCGATGGTTCGTATTTTGGCGATATTCAATTCGGAAAAACAACCAGTATAGATTATCAAACGCAATTCGAGCTGCCTTTCTTCAAACATTACTTAAAGGGAGAAGGCGAATTTAATGCAGCTGAAGCTAATATCTTTGTAACAGGCTCGAACGAGTGGAAAAAATTCGCCAGCTGGCCACCACAAGATGTGGAAAGCAAGAACCTTTATTTACAACCCAATGGAAAACTAAGTTTTGAAAAGGTGAAAAGAACAGATAGCTGGGATGAATATGTGAGTGACCCGAATAACCCTGTTCCGTATCAGGATGGCGTTCAGGCCAAAAGAACCCGGGAATATATGATCGATGATCAGCGTTTTGCAGCCCGCAGACCGGATGTAAAAACTTACCAAACGGATGTACTAACAGAAGATATTACGCTAACTGGCCCTGTATTAGCCAATCTCGTAGTTTCTACCACCGGAACTGACGCTGATTACGTGGTAAAATTAATTGACGTGTATCCTGAAGATGCGCCAAACCCAAATCCTAACCCTAAAAATTTGGTAATGGGAGGCTATGAGATGTTGGTACGCGGAGAAATTATGCGTGGAAAGTATCGCAACAGCTTCGAAAAACCTGAAGCCTTTACGCCTGGTGCAATTACTAAAGTGAATTACCCGATGCCAGATGTAGCGCACACCTTTAAAAAAGGACATAAAATGATGATTCAGATTCAAAATTCCTGGTTCCCGTTAGCCGATCGAAATCCACAAAAATTTATGGATATTTATCAGGCAGAACCAGGCGATTTTCAAAAGGCAACACATAGAATTTATCATGATGTGAATAACAGCTCTTTTGTTACGGTATCGGTTTTAAAGTAAATTTGATAAACGCGATCGTCATTGCGAGGTACGAAGCAATCTCCATTTCGATCGCACTTAATTTGTTTGTGAGATTGCTTCGTGCCTCGCAATGACGTAAATAAATATTAAATGAAAAAAATACTTACAGTTTTAGCTATTGCGCTTTGCATGACAAATGCTCAGGCACAAATGCTTGGCAAAAACCAGGTGAACTCAAGAGCAGATAGTTTACGTGGAACACTCACACCTCTTCGTACCTGTTACGACATTAACTATTACCATTTAGATGTTAAAATTGATATCGATCAAAAGTCTGTAGCGGGGAGTAATGAGTTTGTATTCACCGCCACCCAGGATTTTAATAAATTACAATTTGACCTTTTCGACAATTTAAAAGTAGAAAAAGTAGTTTACCAGGGCAGTGATTTGAAGTTTTCACGTGAGTACAATGCTGTTTTTGTAACCTTCCCTAAAACCATCAAAAAAGGAAGTAAAGATAAATTCACGGTTTTTTACTCAGGGAATCCGCGGGTGGCTAAAAACGCACCCTGGGATGGTGGTTTTATTTTCAAGAAAGATTCAGCGGGCAATCCTTTTGTTTCTGTCGCCTGCCAGGGCCTTGGCGCCAGTGTTTGGTGGCCTAATAAAGATCATCAAAGTGATGAGGTAGATAGCATGCTCATCAGCATTAGCGTACCAAATACCTTGCAGGAAGTCTCCAATGGCAGATTAAGAAGCACAGTAGAAAAACCGGGTGGATACAAACAATACAATTGGTTTGTAAGCAACCCGATTAACAACTACGATGTATCTTTTTATATCGGAAAATATGCACACTGGACGGATAGCTTTGACGGCGAAAACGGAAAACTAAGCATTGATTACTGGGCTTTGCAAGTAGATAGCGCTAAAGCTCGTCCGCATTGGGATGCTGATGTGAAACCCATGTTAAAATGTTTCGAATATTGGTTTGGTCCTTATCCCTGGTATAAAGATGGCTACAAATTGGTACAAGCGCCACATTTAGGTATGGAACATCAAAGTGCAGTGGCTTATGGCAATCAATTCAAAAAAGGCTATTTAGGAAGAGATTTGAGCGGAACCGGCCATGGTTTGAAGTGGGATTTTATAACTGTTCATGAAAGCGGGCATGAATGGTTTGGGAACAATATTACGAGCAAAGATATTGCTGATATGTGGGTACATGAAGGTTTTACCAATTATTCTGAAACACTTTTTACAGAATGTACTGATAGTAAAAAATCAGCTGATGAATATGTGATTGGCATCAGAAGAGGAATTAGCAATGATATTCCAATTATAGGCCCTTATGGTGTCAATAAAGAAGGTTCTGGCGATATGTATCCAAAAGGTGCAAACCTAATTCATAACATTCGCCAGCTAATCAATAACGATGAAAAATTCAGGCAAATTTTGCGTGGTTTAAACAAAATTTTCTATCATAAAACCGTAACCACTGCTGAAATTGAAAATTACATCGCAAAACAAAGTGGGTTAAAGCTTGATAAGGTTTTCGATCAATATCTGAGATACACTAAAATCCCGGTATTAGAATATAAAATTGATAAGGGAATATTGTCGTACCGTTGGCTAACGGATGTAAAGGGCTTTGATATGCCTGTGAGAGTAACCTTAAAGAACGGCACCTATTCTTTAATCAAACCCACAAATGATTGGAAAACGATTAAAGTTGATACCAGTATAACTGCTGATAACTTCAAAAACGATCCAGCGTTTTACATCGATATCAAAAAGGGATAGACATTTTTAAGGGAGAGATTAGATAACTGCATCAGCTAGGAAAAAATTCAACAAATTTCTTTGCTGATGCAACTTTTCAATAAAATGATCGTCTTATAAACAAAATTTAAGTCACAACCAGTTTAAGTCCATCCTTAAATAGTAAAAAAATTATACCTATGAAAAAACTATTCACACTCTTATTTACAGCATCAACATTGTTAACCAGTATTAATGCAATGGCGAATGACCAAATCAACATCACTTCATCAAAACATAGCGATGATGATAGAGACGTCAGAAATTTTAACGGCATTGCCTCTGCTGGGCCGATAAATGTTGTGGTTACATTGGGCAGTAAAGAGAGTTGCCGATTGGAAGGTGATTCCGAAGCCATCGCAAGCATCATTACCGAAGTTAAAGGAAATGTGTTAATTATCCGCCCTCAAAACAGCGTAACCAGCTGGTCTAGAAAATATGAGGGCAAAGAAATAACGGCTTACGTATCGGCAAGAGAATTAGCCAGCTTAACCATGAGTGGTTCTGGAAACATGGTGGTTAACGGAAAAATCAGCATGACTGATTTAACAACTACCGTGAGTGGTTCTGGAAGCATCAAAGCAACTGCAGATGTTGATCACTACAACGGTGTAATCAGTGGTTCAGGATCGATAAATATCACCGGAAGTGCAGATCGTGCGAAAGTCGTGATTAGCAGTTCAGGGGCTTTTGAGGGGAAAGGCCTTGCAGTAAATGATTTAACTACGACGATCAGTGGTTCAGGAACAGTTAACATTAAGGCAGATCAATCCATCAGGGCAGTCATCAGCGGTTCAGGAAGCGTTAATTATTCTGGAAATGCTACTGTAGATAAAACCATTATCGGCTCTGGCAGAGTTAGAAAAATTTAAGGATTAAACATTTATTTTCAACGCCTCGGAGAAATTCGGGGCGTTTTTTTTTTCGAAAAGCAATTACAGTATTTATTTTAGCGTTAGTCCCGCTATCGTTTCAAGTCCTCGCTCGTTCCTCGCTGTGGGCTTTCCACTTTATCGGGTTTATACGGCACAGCCTGATGATAAATCTGAATTTTCTGGCGATTTCAATTTTTTATTTATTAAATTATCTGAGTTAAAACATTCAAAAGTAAATCACTAATGACAAGAAATTTATTCCTTGCAAATAGAATAAGAGAGGTTCTTTTAAATGGAAAGTGGATTGCCAATACAAATTTTAAAGAACAGATAATTAATGTAAACTGGGAAAAAGCCGTTCAAAAGATAGGCAACATAAATTCAATTGCAATGCTTACTTTTCATATTAATTATTATTTAGATGGATTGTTAAAAGCTTTTGTAAACGGTAAACTCGAAATTAATGATCGGTTTAGTTTTGATCTCCAGCCGATCACATCAGCGGAAGATTGGAATAATCTCGTAAAGGATTTCATCAGCAATGCGGAAAAATTTGCAAACGCAGTTTTAGCGCTCGACAACAGTCGTTTGGATGAAATATTTATCGATGAAAAATACGACACCTATTTACGAAATATTGAAGGTGTAATTGAACACAGTTATTATCACCTTGGGCAGGTTGTGCTCATTAAGAAAATGTTTGATCTGCAGTAAAACATAATGGAAATTCATCCGAGAGGATAAATGATAACCTTACTTTGTACAAAATTGGCCGACCATCAAATAAAAACAACAAGAATATAATGAATACTAATCCCCAAGTTGACCTCTTTTTTACCACTGCAAAAAAATGGCAGAAAGAAATGCTGCAATTGAGAGAAATCCTACTCGACTGCGGTTTAACTGAAGAATTAAAATGGAGTAAACCCTGCTACATTTACCAGGGAACAAACATTATCGTTATCCAGGGTTTTAAAGATTATTGTGCCCTGTTGTTTTTTAAAGGGATGTTAATGAGCAATGTAAATGGTATTTTAGTTAAAACAGGCGAAAACACACGTGTAGGTCGGCAGATCCGATTTACTAATAAGGAAGATATTATCGCAATGCAGGCCATTATTAAGGCCAATATTTTCGAAGCTATTGAAATTGAAAAGACAGGATTAAAAGTGGAAGCCGCAGCGCACGAAGAAATGAAACTCACGGAAGAATTCGAAAGTAAACTCGCGGATATCCCAAACTTGAAAGCTGCTTTTAACGCATTAACACCTGGCCGCCAGCGGGCTTATCATATTTACTTTTCAGCCCCCAAACAATCAAAAACCAGAACTTCCAGAGTAGAAAAGTACATACAGCAAATACTTAGTGGTAAAGGTTTAAATGATTAGTAAACCTAAAATTGCACACCAATAACCGTTAAATTTTCAATGTAGTTTATTTTCTGGCTTGCTTTATCAAATTCATCGTAACCGGTGGTATGTACCCGGGTTAAATTAGTTGCCCCGAATTTGGTAGAATTTTGCAGGTACACATGTTTCCAAACATAAAATTTCAATCCAATTTTTGCAGATACACCATAACCTGAAATACTGAAGTGGTTGTTTCTGCCTAAACCGAAAAGATGAGCTTCCGTTCGTGGAACCATTAATCCGCCTCCTATTCCCGTTTCTAATGTTAAAGAAGTATTTCCACCAGGTGCAACCCAAATATCGTCGTACCGTTCCAATTCTACATTGGCATAGTTAAAACCGTCGGTATGCTCATAAGTTAGCATGCTTTCTTTAACATTAATGGTTTGACCATTGTATGTTCCGGCCATGGCTCCTGTCGATACATTTTCGGGTGTAATATTTGCGCCGATGGTTCCGGTAATGGCAACAGCTTGAGGGATATCCATTACATATTTCATATGATCCCAGCCGACTGAGATACTGTAGTTATCTTTAATAAAGTAACCTACGCGAATATTATATTGTGGAACGGTAATTAAACTCGGGTTTAAATATGACCAATTGAGTTTCGATTGCCTGTCGTGTGCCGCTACATCATGCAGCGTGAAATCATAATTCGGCCCCTGAAATCTGATATCACTTTTACCATACCATGAATTATTATAACCCCAATGGAAATAAAAATCTCCTTTTCGGGAAAAATTTCTTTTGTTTTCTGGGTTGAATAAACTTTTTGAACTGGGTGTATTGTTGATAGAAGAAGTTTTCAACTCTTGTGCATGCATCCGCTTGCCAAACAAGAGTGCTAAAAATAGGATCGAGAATTTTTTCACGGCGCAAATTGAGCAAAAACCGCTATCAATTACAACATCTTTAACATTTTGTAGTTGCCGATTTACAAAAAATGACTTTGAAACATTAATAACAAATTAGAATCTGGTGTAAACAGCAAATTGTACGATACTATTATTGGTATGGTTTGTCGTGTTTTTCACCGCCTGATTCATGTAGCCAAGTTCCAGATCTATCTTTTTTGAAAACCGATAGCCACCGGCGAGATAAAGCCTGTTTTGATCAAAAACACTTTTGTTAATTTGATCTTTATTTTGAATATTCAAAAAAACCTCATTCTGCAAAGCTACAAATACGCCCCAATCGAACGTTGCCGCTGTTTTTTGTAGCGGTTGAATGAGTCTGAAGAAATAACGAAAGCGTTGCGCAAAAACATCCTCATTGGTACGCTCTATAAAACGTTGTTCTACCCTTACCCTATGGCTGGCAAAAATAGAGCTGAGTTTATGATTAAAAATATACTGCTCAAAAATACGGTGTTCATGAAGGAAAGTATTCGAAGTACCCTCCACCTGGTTTTGGGTAGTTTGCCATAAATATCCCAAAGCCACATTATGATCTTTATTGATGAAATATTGTAAAGCTGGTCTGATCAAAGTATTTCGCACATGATCCCAATCATCAGCAGAACGAATTTGGGCATCAAATTGCAAACCCCATTTCTGGTTAAATTTGGTGTTGTTAACAAACATGAACCAACCTGAATTCTGGTATTGTGTTTGAGCAAAAAGCTTTCCAGTTATCCCCAGTAAAAAAATTGTGGAGAGTATTAATTTTCTCATGAATATATTCGGTTTATCTGTTTGCCGCTAAAATAATAGAATTCGAAGAAAGACTTCTATTAACATTTAATTAATATTACTTTAACAATATCTTGACTTTAATGTTAGCCATAGCAAGCATTATTTAAATTTCATTTAGCCGTAAGGAATTAAAAATTTATCTTCGTTAAAGATTTGGCCTTTACAGCACAGTGTGAAAAGCTAATTTCGACATTACAAAACGTAAAATAAGAACAAAATGATTATTGAACCGAGAATGAGGGGCTTTATTTGTTTGACTGCACACCCTGATGGTTGCGCTCAAAACGTAAAGAACCAAATTGAATATGTTAAATCAAAGGGTGCGATTAGCGGGCCTAAAAAAGTATTGGTAATTGGTGCTTCAACAGGCTTCGGTCTGGCATCCAGAATTACCGCAGCTTTCGGTTCGGATGCTGCTACCATTGGTGTATTTTTCGAAAAAGCACCTTCGGCAGGCAAAACAGCTTCTCCAGGTTGGTACAATAGTGCAGCTTTTGAAAAGGAAGCACATGCCGTTGGTTTATATGCGAAAAGTATTAATGGCGACGCCTTCTCGAAGGAAATTAAGGCAAAAACCATTGAGTTAATTAAAGCTGATTTAGGTCAGGTTGATTTAGTAATTTACAGTTTAGCTTCGCCGGTAAGAAAACACCCTGATACCGAAGTTTTACATCGTTCTACACTAAAACCAATTGGTGGCACATACACCAATAAAACGGTCGATTTTCATACGGGCAATGTGAGTGAAATTTCTATCGAGCCTGCAACTGAAGAAGATATTGCAAATACCGTAGCCGTAATGGGTGGCGAAGATTGGGCCATGTGGATTGATGCTTTGAAAGCAGAAAATCTGTTGGCTGAAGGTGCTACAACCGTTGCTTATTCATACATCGGCCCCAAATTAACTGAACCGGTTTACCGTAAAGGCACCATTGGCCGTGCTAAAGATGATTTAGAAGCTACAGCATTTACCATCGCTGATCAGTTGAAAGATATTAATGGTAAAGCATACGTTTCAGTAAACAAAGCTTTGGTTACACAGGCTAGTTCTGCTATCCCGGTAATTCCTTTATACATTTCATTGTTGTACAAAATAATGAAAGAAGAAGGTATTCACGAAGGTACAATCGAACAGATTCAGCGTTTATATGCTGAGCGATTATATACGGGCGGCGAAGTTCCTGTTGACGAAAAGGGAAGAATCAGAATAGATGATTGGGAAATGCGTGACGATGTACAAACTAAAGTTGCTCAACTTTGGGAAGAAGCTACAACCGAAACGCTACCTGCTATTGGCGATTTACAAGGTTACCGCTCCGATTTTTTAAGTCTTTTTGGTTTCGAAATTGATAAAGTAGATTACCAAAAAGAAGCAAATGAGGTGGTAGAAATTGAAGGACTGGTAGATTAGTTGCCGTGTGGAGCTTTTTCAAAATTTGTACCGTTAAATAGTTTATGAGGCTGGCTGATTAGCCAGCTTTTTTTATATCAAAAGAAATGATTTTCGATTTACAACCTACCCTGGAAGATGAGCTGATTAAGGCCGTTCCTTTGAAAGCCGATGACTTTGAAAAGTTATATGCAGTTGCCTCCGACCCACTTATTTGGGCACAACATCCAAACAAGGATCGGTATAAACGTGATGTTTTCGAAAACTTTTTTAAGGGCGCTATGGAATCTAAAGGCGCTTTTATCGTCTACGATCAGGCCAGCGGCAATGTAGTTGGCAGTTCAAGATATTATGAACCCAATGAAGAAAATCACTCTGTTGCGGTAGGCTATACCTTTATTGGTCGCGATTTTTGGGGCAAGGGACATAATGCTGCCTTAAAAAAACTAATGTTAGATTATGCATTTCAATTTGTTGAAAAAGTGATTTTGCACATTGGCGCCACGAACTATCGATCTCAAAAAGCAACCGAAAAACTAGGTGCAGTAAAGGTCAGTGAAATCGAAGTAGCTTACTATGGCGAACCAGTAAAATGGAATTTCGAGTATCAAATTGATAAAGTTCAATGGAAGAACAGGTAATATCTATTCGCAAATCACCTAAAAATGACATAAGCGAAGCCTTATGCAGATACCGTTAGTGCTTAATGGAATAAAGTCGTGTTTTAGTTTTAGTATTGTTATATTTGCATTCATCTCCATTTCCACTCATCTTTAAAAAAACAAAACAAGTAAATATATATGGCTAAATCTCAGGCAACATACAGTAAAAAAGAGAACGAAAAAAAACGACTAAAAAAACAAAAAGACAAACAAGAGAAAAAGGAAGAGCGTCAGGCTAATGCAAAAAAAGGTTTAGCGCTTGAAGATATGATGGCATACGTTGACGAAAACGGAAACATCTCTTCTACTCCACCAGATCCGAAAAAGAAGAAAGTAATCAATACAGAAGATATCCAGATTGGTATTTCGAGACAAGAAGATATCATTGACGAAAATCCGGTTAAAAAAGGAACAGTAACTTTCTTTAACGACAGTAAAGGTTATGGTTTCATTAAAAACACTGAAACCCAAGATAGTATTTTTGTTCACGCCAATGGTTGCGTAACTCAAATTAAAGAGGGCGACAAAGTTACTTTCGAAGTAGAAATGGGCCAAAAAGGACCAACTGCAGTTAAAGTTTCTAAAGTTTAGTTCTCCACACACCCAAACGGGCACCGTAAAAATTCTGCAGAAATTTCTGCTGCGCAAGGTTTTATAACAATATAATTCCGTCTATTAAAGATAAAACCTAGCGCAATTTTTTCTTTCCTTAATACTCATTTCTAGAAAACCAGGTTTCAGTTGGCTTCGGCAAGTCCAATCCCGCCATCGCTACTAGTCCTCATTTCGCTATGCTCCATTCCGGGCTAACCGCTCTGTCGGGTTTAGATGGCAAATAAGATGCGCTTATTAACTTTTGCAACAAGTATACGTTCACCAAATGTTCGTATGGTAAGTGTGATAATTTTCATTTTCGTTAAGGTGAAACACACCCACGCCTGTCTTTCGCCGCTTTGATCGTTTAATAGGTACTAGAATGACCATAAATCAACGACATTAATTTATCAAAAAATAAAAATTTAAAATTTTCGGTGTGGAATTTGTGCTTCACGCACATCATAACAGCACACACAAAGAAAAAACATTATGAAAAAGTTAATAGCAATTGCACTCGTTGCATTTTTGGGTCTTTCATCGGCAATGGCTCAACAAGTAGATTTACGCAGAAAAATAAGCGTAAGCGGTTCTGCAGAAACAGAGGTTACACCAGACATCATTTACATTGGTATTTCGTTAAAAGAGTATTTAAATGGCAAGAAAAAAGTAGAGATCACGGAGTTAGAGAAGCAACTTTATGCTGCTGTTCAAAAAGCAGGTATTGCGAAGGAAAATCTAACCATCAGCAATTTAAGCAGCTGGAACTACGCAACAGAGAAAAAGAAAAATCCTGATTTTTTAGCCAGTAAACAATACCGTTTGAAAGTTGCAGATTTAAATAAATTCAATGCCATTCTAGAAGAAATTGATGCAAAAGGAATTGCTAACACCAATATCGAAAGCTATGATTATTCAAAAATAGAAAGCTTAAAAAAGGATTTAAAAATTAAAGCATTATTGTCGGCAAAAGAAAAAGCAACTTACATGGCTGAAGCTCTTGGAAACAAACTGAACGGTGTAATTGAAATACAAGATGGTGGCGACAATATTATACAACCCGTTTATAGAAATTACATGATGAAATCGGCAATGGCGGAGTCGGCAGATGCAGCACCTGAAATTGATTTCAAAAAGATTAAGCTAAATTTCACAGTAAATGTTGTATTTGAGTTGAGTCCAGATTTAACAGCTAAAAAATAAGATTTAAAACCTACCAGAAACATTTTGGTAGGTTTTTTGTTACGTAGACATCGAAACACTAAAAATTTAATTATTATGAAAAAATTCGTTTACACTTTAGCATTGATCTTCACTTTAGGCATTAGTTTCAACTCGGTACAAGCAGCTAACAAGCCGGCTAAAAACCCAACTGAACTTACAGCTGAGCAATCTGCACAATTAGAAAGAATTAAAACCCGTGTGGAAGAAATCAGAGACATGGACAAATCAAACCTTACAAAAGCAGAACGTAAGGCATTACGTAGCGAATTGAGAGAATTGAAAGGTCAGGCTCGTGCAGTTTCTGGAGGTGTTTATCTTTCAGTTGGTGCCATTATCATCATCATCTTATTATTGATTTTGATTTTATAATCAGAAAAACATTATCTACCTATAAAAACAAAAAGCTTTGCAGTGATGCAAAGCTTTTTTTATGGGCTTATATCTTTGTCTGACGAGGAGAATCGATACAGGTTCTAATCAATCATATCAAAGCCTGTGTATTTTACTAAAGCCTCCGGAATTTTAATTCCATTTTCAGTTTGATAGTTTTCTAAAATAGACGCCACAATACGTGGCAATGCCAAGGCACTTCCATTTAATGAATGCGCCAATTGTGCCTTACCTTCTTTACCTTTAAAACGAAGCTTTAGGCGGTTGGCCTGGTAAGTTTCGAAGTTTGATACAGATGATACTTCTAACCAACGCTCTTGTGCGGCACTCCAAACTTCCATATCGTAAGTCATGGCAGAAGTAAAGCCCATATCGCCACCGCACAAACGTAATACTCGATAGTGCAAACCAAGTTCCTGTAATAATGACTGAACGTATTGGCTCATTTCTTCCAGTGTTTCATACGATTTATCTGGATGAGTAATTTGAACCACCTCGACTTTATCGAACTGATGTAATCGGTTTAAACCCCGAACGTGGGCGCCATAAGAACCTGCCTCTCTACGGAAACATGGTGTATAAGCTGTATTTTTAATCGGCAAATCTTCTTCTTTAACAATTACATCGCGATATAAATTTGTAACCGGAACTTCAGCCGTTGGAATTAAATATAAATCATCAATAGTTGAATGATACATTTGTCCTTCTTTATCTGGCAACTGGCCAGTTCCGAAACCCGATGCTGCGTTAACTAAATGAGGTACCTGCATTTCTTTATATCCAGCTTCAATAGCATGATCCAAAAAGAAATTGATTAAAGCACGTTGCAACCTGGCTCCCTTTCCTTTATATACCGGGAAACCGGCACCCGTAATTTTTACGCCTAATTCAAAATCAATAATGTCGTATTTTGCAGCCAGTTCCCAATGCGGTAAGGCTTTGGTTGGTAATTCGGCAGGTGCACCGTGTAAATAAACCACTTCGTTTTCCTCGGCCGTTGAACCTTTTGGAACCAAATCATAAGGTAAATTTGGCAACTGTACTATAGCATTAAACTGAGCAGTTTCCAACTCATTTAACTTTTCAGTAAGGTTTTTAATATTTTCTTTATGTGAACCTGTTTGTGCCTTAATGGCTTCAGCCTCATCCTTTTTCCCGGCACGCATTAAATCGCCAATTTGTTTGGCGGCTGCATTTGCTTCTGCGGAAATACGATCAAGAGTGGTTTGAGTGGAACGGCGGTCTTCATCAATTTTAATAACCTCATCTACCAACTCTGGTTGTTTAAAGTTACGTACACTTAAACGTTCTAAAACTTTCTCTCTATTTTCACGGATATAATTAACTTGCAGCATTATTTAATTTTTTTACAAAGATAAGATTGATTACGAATTACGAGTTACGATTTTAGATTTTTATGCCCATGGTTAACCCAATCCGCAAACTGAAATCTTAAATTTAGTTATACGTATGGCAATCGTAATTCGGAAATCTAAAATCGAAAATCAAAATGGGCAAACTATTTCTCGTACCCACGCCAATCGGCAACTTGGAAGACATGACTTTTAGGGCGATCCGTGTTTTAAAAGAATGTGACTTAATTTTGGCTGAAGATACCCGAACAAGTGCACCAATGCTCAAACATTTTGGCATCGATAAACGTGTTTTTTCCCATCATCAGCATAACGAACATAAGGCTACTTCCGAAATTATAAAGTTTTTGCAGGAAGGACAAAAAATAGCCTTGATTTCAGATGCCGGAACGCCTGCTATCTCCGACCCAGGATTTTTCCTCGTTCGCGAAGCGATAAAAAATGATATTGCTGTAGAGTGTTTACCTGGTGCTACCGCTTTTGTACCGGCCTTAGTCAACTCAGGCTTACCAGCTGATGCTTTTTGTTTCGAGGGGTTTCTTCCGGTAAAAAAAGGAAGGCAAACAAAGTTTAAAAAATTAGCTGAAGAAGAACGTACCATTATACTTTATGAAAGTCCGCACCGTTTACTAAAAACCCTTGAAGAATTTGCACAATATTTAGGCGCTGAGCGACAAGCTTCAGTAAGCCGAGAATTAACTAAAATGTTTGAAGAAACCGTTCGCGGAACTTTATCAGAAATAAAATCTCACTTCGAAAACAATACTTTAAAAGGAGAATTTGTAATTTGCATTGCAGGAAAAGATTTGAGCAAGGATAAAAAAGCCAAGAACAAATACGATGATGCAGAAGATTAGCATCAATAAATTACCATCAATCAATTTTTAAAAACATTATGATTAGCATAGATAGATTTTTAAGTGACGAACAAGACCCTAAAGCGGTTGAAAAAGTTATTGGAAAATTAAACGACCTTTTAACTACAAGTGAGGAAATATTATACCTCGCTGTTCAGAAAAAACCAGCTGTAAACTTGCTACCAGATAGTATTGCTGTTACCAATAAGCGCATTTTTTATTGCGAGCCAGGCAATCTGGGATTAACGATGAATTTTAAAGATATTTCCTTAAAAAACATTAAGGAGGTATCGTTCAAAGAAGAATTATTTGGGTCGAAATTTATCTGCGTGCCACAAACAGGTGAGAATATTGTTACCGAATTTATCCCTAAAACCCAGGCAAGAAAATTATATCAGGCTGCCAATGAGCAATTAGAGGAATATAAAGAAACTTTACGCCAGCAAAAACTGGAGGAAGATAAAGCCAATGCACCAGCACAGCCTGCGCCTCAGCCATTTGCAGATTTTGGTTCAATTGAAGCTCCTGCTCCTGTGGCTGAACCTGAGCCGATTCAAATTGCTGAGGTAGTTGAAGAACCAGAAGATGAAACCACTCTGAAACTTCGTAAATTAAAAACCTTGTACGATAAACACCTGATTACGCAGGAAGAATATGAAGCAAAGAAAGGCGCTATACTAGATAGTTTGTAATATTCGAGTGTCAGATTGAGTTTGTTGCATACTTTATTGTATTCGACAAGCTCAGCATGACAAATCTCAAAAAAAATGAAATCCAACAAAAACTATCCCTTAGCCCTACTTAGCGCATTTCTTCTTTGGTTAGCCTGGCCACCAATGCCATTTACAACACCTTTGTTGTTGATAGCATTGGTGCCCTTGTTTATTGCACTCGATTCAATTTTTAACAGCGATGCCGAAAAAAAAGGAAAAAAGGTTTTTCTCCTCGCAGGAACTACGTTTCTTATTTGGAACACTGCTTCAACTTATTGGGTATATAATGCAATAAAAGCTTACAATGGCACTTTTGTAGCCATTCCTGTTTCCCTAATCCCTTATGGATTGGGTGCTTTTTTAATGACTTCAGCATTCTGGTTGTTTTATAGGTTGAGCCGGTATACAAGCAAAAAAGTCGCCTACTTCGGACTGGTTGCGTTTTATATTGCGTTGGAGTACCTTCAGCAAACCTGGGATTTAGCTTTCCCTTGGATGACACTAGGAAATGGCCTGGCTGGCATGCACCAACTGGCGCAATGGTATGATTACACGGGCATATATGGTGGTTCATTATGGATTTTAGTCAGCAATATCTTAGCGTTCGAAGCTTACAAAAAGTTTAAATCTGATAGCGGCTATCTTAAATACAGGGCAATAGGAATTTGGGCATTGGTTCTAATTATTCCAATTTCCATTTCACTCATAAAATATTTCAATGCCGAACAGCAAGGCACTCCAAGCAATGTTGTAGTGGTACAGCCCAATATCGATCCCTACAAAAAGCTAGGTGACATTCCACCGTCAGAGCAAATTAAGATCTTAACGCATCTGTCTGATTCATTGGCACAGCCCAACACCGAATACATCATTTGGCCGGAAACCGCTTTACCGATTTACGCTGATGAAGATAAAGTAAGGACCTATCCAGAAATCACAGATTTGCAGCAGTTTTTAAATAAGTATAAAAATGGATCGCTAATCACTGGAATTGAAACCATTAAAATTTACCCCGATAAAAGAACTGTTTCTGCAAAATATGATGAACGAAGTGGTCAGTACTGGGATAATTTCAATGCCGCCATGCAATTGGAAAACTCAGCAAATATCCAGTTCTACCATAAATCAAAGCTGGTTCCAGGAGCCGAAAAAATGCCTTTTCCTAAAGTATTTTCTTTTATGGATGGTGTATTTTCTGAACTGGGCGGAAGTGTAAGCGGTTGGGGTTGGCAAGAAAAACCAAGTGTGCTTTATGCCCAGAGCGGAATTGGAGCCGCCCCGGTGGTTTGTTACGAAAGTTTATGGGGCGATTGGATTGGCCAGCAAGTTAAAGATGGTGCTCAATTTATTGCCATCATCACGAACGATGGCTGGTGGGGCAATACCTCAGGAAAAGATCAGCATGAAATGTATGCAAAACTAAGGGCGATTGAGACACACAGAGATATTGCCCGATCTGCAAATACAGGGATTTCATGTTTCATCAATCAACGGGGAGATATCACTCAGCATACAAAATGGTGGACCAGAACTGCGCTGAAAGGCGATATTAACCTCAACGATGAAATTACGTTTTATGTAAAAAGTGGTGACATTATTGCGAAGTTCTTTTGTATTGTCGCCATACTTTTAGCCTTAATTATTCCGTACCGAAAATGGATAAAAAAATAATTTACCATAAAAACTACACCTGGGTGTTCCTGCTGATCATCCTGATCTTAAATATTGCATTTGATCAGATATCAAAGTTTATTGTTCGTATGGAAATTTCTGATTATGAACACATCGTTTTAATTAAAGATTTTTTTACGTTGACTAAGGTTGAAAACAGCGGTGCTTTTTTAAGCCTGGGCGACAGTATGCCCTATGCATTCCGGTTAATCATCTTAACGGGCTTACCACTATTGTTTTTAGGTTATGGCCTTTACTATCTTTTTTCGAAACCTAACCTACCAGCAAGCATGCAAATTGCCTTGTGTTTCCTTATCGGGGGCGGTATTGGTAACTTGTACGATCGCATTGTTCATGGCTCGGTAACCGATTTTATGCACATGAACTTTCAAATTTTTCAAACAGGTGTATTTAATATCGCTGACATTTCCATTATGATAGGCGTTGGAATTTTATTCATTCAATCGCTAAAGGCTAAATTAACGCCGGCTGACTCCAGTTCAACCGAACACGAAGTTTAAAAACTTCACCAAATGTTAACCAATAATTGCATTCTATATACAAACATTAGGTTATATTTATTGTTAGAAATCTAATCTCAACAAAAAAATAAAATTAACATGAAAAGAAATGCAACAGCCGTATGGCAAGGTTCTATTAAAGAAGGTGCGGGTAAATTAACTACGCAAAGTACTACATTAAGTGATACACAGTATTCATTTAATTCACGCTTTGCTGAAGGAGTGGGCACCAATCCTGAAGAATTAATTGCCGCTGCACATGCAGGCTGCTTTACCATGAAACTTTCAGCAAATTTGGCTGAAGCGGGTTTTACTGCTACAAAACTGGAAACAAAATGTGAAATCAACCTTGATCCATCCAAAGGAGAAATTGTTGAATCACATTTAACACTCACTGCAGAAGTGCCAGAATTGACTCAAGAAAAATTTGATGAACTGGTAGCAGATGCGGAAAAAAACTGCCCTATTTCAAAATTGCTAAATACATCAATTACTGTTGATGCTACCTTAGCCTAATTAATATCATCCAGCTTGCCAACATTTTAGCAGGCTGGATACTAAATCAAATCAAAAGCCCTGGCATAATTGGATATCTCGAAAGAGGATTTCGTGTTTAATTTCTCGCGAATATTTCTTCGGTGTGTATCTACAGTTGTTGATGAAATGCAAAGCTTGTTGGCAATTTCTATTGAGCTTTTACCCAAGGCCATTTCACGCAGAATAGTTTTCTCACGTTTGCTTAAACGCAAAAAATTAGCATAGTGATTTCTTGAGAAATCATTTTCTTCTAAAATTCTTTGTGCTTTATTAGCCATATGGTGCATGGCATCTACAGGAATAGAAACTGTTATCGTCATCAAAGGATGTTCTTCTTCATCACGCATGAAAATTTTAATGCTCGATAGATACCAATGCCAGTCCTGTGTATTCGGAAACTTAACTTGCTGGTAGAAACTCACTGTTTCATCATCTGAATTACGCTGCATCAAAGCGGCAATTTTCGGCACGTAATCCAATGCATCATCTGCGTTAAAATATTTTGCATGGTAAACCTCAGTAGGCAATGAACAAATTTCATCCAGAGTAGTATCCAAAAGCTGTAAACCATTTTCAGACATATAGGCGATGGTCCAGTTACGCAGATCATGAAGAATAACTACTCCAGGAATATTATTGAAGGTAGAAATATGCATACTAATCTTAACGCACATTTCAGGGGTAAGATTTTGATTGTAAAACTTAACCATAATTGAGAGATAGGGATGTTAACCATCGTTAATCTACTCACTATTAGATACATATCCAATAAAAAATAAAATTTATTGACTTATATCAAATGTTTCCCTACAATTGGCATCCTTCTTCCCATACCAAATGCTTTTGGTGAAACCCGAAGTATTGGCGGGGTTTGATAACGTTTAAACTCCGCAACATTAACCATTTTTAATATTCTATTCACAAGTAGTTCATCAAAACCCTGTGCGATAATGGCCTTGGCACCCTGCTTTTTCTCTATGTGTTGATATAATATCTTATCCAGAATGTCATATTCAGGAAGTGAATCAGAATCTTTTTGATCTGGTCTTAACTCCGCTGAAGGTGGTTTTACAATGGTATTAAGCGGAATAATTTCTCTATCCTTATTGATGTACTTCGCCAATTCGAAAACCTGAGTTTTGTACACATCGCCAATTACGCCAATTGCACCACACATATCGCCGTATAATGTGCCATACCCAACCGCACATTCACTTTTATTCGATGTATTCAGCAGGATATATCCAAACTTATTACTCATGGCCATATTAACAATGCCACGTATGCGGGCTTGGATGTTTTCTTCTGCCAGGTTAAAAGGCAAACCTTTAAATGCAGGTGCCAGTATTTGATCGAACGCTGCTGCAACATCTTTAATCGGGATAATTTCGTGCATGCATCCGATGTTATTTACTAAATCCATCGCGTCCTGAACGGAGTGATCAGAAGAGAACTTTGATGGCATTAAAACAGACATTACATTTTCTGCACCTAAAGCCCTACAGGCTAACGCACAAACCACAGCTGAATCAATTCCGCCTGACAAACCTAAAACCGCCTTTTTAAAACCTGATTTAGTGAAATAATCTCTTATCCCTAAAATTAATGCGTCGTGAATTTGTTCAATATCAGTGAGGCGTTCTGCTTTCGGATATTTATTGCGAACATTTTCTATCTCAGCCAAATCAAATACCTGAAGATCTTCTTCAAAATATTTCATTTCAGCTTTCATTTCACCGTCAGCATCAAAAACCAATGATCCACCGTCGAAAATAATTTCAGTTTGTGCCCCAACCTGGTTCACATAAAACACCGGCAAATGATATTTTTTTGCATTATCAGCCAAAACCTTTATGCGCTCATCATCATGTGTATACGAAAATGGCGACGCCGCAATGTTAATCATCACATCTGGCTGTTCTTTAATCAACTCATCCATCGGATTTGAAACATACAGCGGATTATCATTAATGTTCCAGAGATCTTCACAAATGGTTAGCGCAATCCTTTTTCCCTTAAAATCGATGCAGTTAAAGTTTGTAGCAGGCTCGAAATAGCGGTATTCATCAAATACATCATAAGTTGGCAACAACGCTTTCCTGGCGATGAGTGTGTACGT
>NZ_AJLG01000072.1 GCF_000258495.1 Pedobacter agri PB92 | reverse complement strand
ATAGTTAAAGGCGCATCAAAAATCATTTCAGCTTCTTCAAGTATTTTCTTTAAATTTTTATTTTGATAAAGCACATTTTCCTGATAAGCCTGAATATCCTTATGTTTTTTAAAGCTTTCATAATTTGCCAAATAGCATACATTTAAAATAGCATTCTCTACTTTAGAAACTCCACAATAGCCACCTTTAAAATTATTTAAACTTACCAGATGACTGGGGAAATCTGATTTGTAATGCGCTTTAATAGCCAGGTATGGAGATTTTTGATTGATAAAGTTACGTTCTAATCTTTTATCGATAGCCGAACGTTTACCATAAGCACCCAAAACATATTCAGCTTTAAAACGCTCACCCGATGTAGTCTCCACTAAGAATTGATCTTCAGCATAAACTACGTCATTAACTTCTTTGTTTACTACGTTTACTCCGCGGCTTTTGGCCAGGTTATACAAATAATAATCGATGCTGTATCGGCTTAAGCCAAAACCTCCCAGCGGTAAAGTTGTGTTCACTTGCTTGCCTGTTGCAGATGTGAATTGCAGATTTGTAATTTGGGTAGGCGATAGATTTTTAAGATCTATACCGAGCCAGTTAAAATAGGGAAGGACCTCATTTGAAATATATTCTCCGCAGACTTTATGATGAGGATAAGCTGATTTTTCTATCAATGTGACATCAAAACCTTGCTTGTTGAGATGAAGCGCTGCAGTTAATCCTGCTAATCCACCACCAATAATTAAGATTTCTGTTTGAATGGGCATAAGGGATTGCAGATATAGAACGTAACAATTATATCTATCCCTTTGTTCGAAAATTTATTATTGCCCCAATCTTTTAAACAGGCATTGCCGTGCTGAATTACCAAATATCTGTATCATTGTTTGCTGTGCACCTGGCTTTAGTATCATACATGATAGCATTAAATCTAAATGTAAAATGAACCTTTATTTTTAATAACTGACTTCAATTACAATCAACTAATACAATATATCGTTTGAAAATCTTATTTTTATTCCGTTAACACTCAAAATCTATCAATATGAAAAACAGAGGATTCGCTATACTTTCCACCTTTCTTTTATTAACCTGCTTTATTTCTTGTAAGAAGGGAGGGGACCCAGCTGCTGATGGAAGTACTAAACTGGTAAAAATTAACTCCGATAAATATTATGGAGCTACATTAACATACAACGATCAAAATCAACTTACAAATGTTGCTGGCTTTCTCAATCCCTCCACTGGCGAGCAATATAAGTACAATGCCCAAGGCCAGGTCGTAGAAATTTTGGCCTATTATGGTGCAACAGAGCCCAGATCCAAGCAATTTGTAATTCATTACCAAAATAACTTACCGGTTTCTGGCAAGATGAAATACAGTCCGCCGGTAAGTACAAAAGATGTTAATCCAACATATTATATCGATAGTCTGGCTTATAAAACAACAAACGGTAATGTGTCAGAAATTAAGTTCTTCGATAGAAAAACTTACAACGCTAAAACAAATGCATTAATTTCCTCGAGAACTGATACAACAGACAAATACCAAATTAACTACGCCAATGGCAATTTGACTAGTGTAAAATCAAATAATGCTGAATCAACATTCCTATATGGTTCAAAAAAAGGTGTAATTTCTGCCCATGCACTGAAATTTGTCTTGAATCCTGAGAATAATCCAATGTTATTTTCATCAAATGATTTAATCGAAAGCATCATCAACAAATCATCGGTTAATGAAATTAAAACAGTCTATTCTTATACCTATAATAATGCAAATTTTCCTGTGTCGGGTAATGCAATCAGAACCTGGAAATCAAATACAACTATCGAAAACGCTTCGCTTGATTTTCAATATCAATAATAGATAAAATAATATTTAGAAAATCAGGGGCTGGTATTTTATAGGAATGTCAGCCCCGTTTTTTGCTCCAATCTTTTTGCGTTAATACTTCCATTGACGTCATTGCGAGAAGGAACGACATAGCAACATTTTCGCTAAGAAAGCAAAAAGTATTTCCGCTTCACCCGGGTTTAGAAATTAAGCTTTTGCAATTATACCCAGTGAACCAATGGCCACCTACCGGTCACTTCTCTCTTCCATTTTCAAATCCGTATCAAACGGACTTTTGGTAAAGGGGTAAATAGTTTGTTTTACAAAACCTTTAGGATATTCAGCTTCATGAACGCCTGTGCCTGCTGGCCACTCTTTTCCTGGCAAATAATAGGTTCCAAACATCATATCAATAAAAGGAAATATTGATGCAAAATTATTCCCGTAATATTTTGGGTCTTCGCAATGGTGCCAATGATGATATTGTGGTGTAGTGAAGATATATTTTAAAAAGCCAAAATTAATTCTCGTATTGGCATGAATTAATACGGCATGAATTGCAATGAAAATGATGTAAACATTAAAAACTGTTGATGAAAACCCCAAGACGTAAAGCGGAATAAAGGTCATCGCTCTGGTGAAAAATATATCAATGAAGTGTGTTCTGCTGCCGGCCAACCAATCCATGTTTTGAGTTGAGTGGTGTATGGAATGGAAACGCCACAAAGATACTCGGGTATGGAAAAAACGGTGTGCCCAGTACTGAAAAAAATCTGTAGTAAAGAAAGCTAAAAACAATGCGACAATAAAAGGTAGGCCCTGCACCCAGGTATGTAGTTTATCCAATCCCATCCAGCCAAAAAATAGTACGGCAGGTTTTTGTGTTACAATCCCAAAAAACTGAATAAATAAATGGCTAATCACAAAGTAAGTTAAATCTGTTCGCCATTCTTCATGGAATTTAGTTTGTTCATTGTTTTTTGGGAAAAATAATTCCAATGGTACAAAAATGGCAACCATCAATAATAAATCCAGTATCATCCAGTCTAAGCCAAAATGCCAGCTCGATTTAGCCACATCTCTTCCTTCAACGCTCAATGCGCCTAAAATTACTGCTAATGCTGCTAAAGCAAAACCTGGCCAACCCCACTTTAATTTTTTACTCAGGATAACACTTAATGCAGCAAAAAAGAACGAGGTAATGACACCGCCGAGCATTAGTGCTTCCATACTATCTTTGGTGTAAATTTCACGGAATTCGGGAGTGGTTAGTTTTTCCGGATAATGAAAACATAAAATTCCGAGTAAGGCTAAAACCGCTAAAAAAATCGAAATATAGCCGCTGATCTGACCTTGACCAACTACTAAACGTTTATTTGGAGACATTGAATTGAGTTTGTTAATTAACAATTATACTGAATTTTAAGTATTAGTATCGAACTGATGCAAAAAATTATAGTGATAAAATATGATAACGCCAGCATTTCAATAATATTCTGACAAACCTTTTTTGCTTAGTAGGGTTGGTTTAATAGTCATTGCTAAAAAAGCAGTGTTTAAATTTTAAATAATCCCTATTTTTGAAAACAACACGGTATGCTACTTAACTATTTACGCCTTTTACTTCTCCCTTTTTCTTTTATCTATGGTTTAGCCATTACGCTCCGAAAGAAACTCTATGACTGGGGCATTATGAAATCTGTAAAGTTCGATTTACCTATCATTTGTGTGGGTAATTTAGCTGTTGGAGGATCAGGGAAAACGCCTACAACCGAGTACCTGGTGAGATTGCTGGCCGATTATAAAATTGCCATTTTGAGTAGGGGATATGGGCGTAAAACAAAAGGTTTTATTCTTGCTGACGATACCGCAACAGCAGAAACAATTGGTGATGAACCTTTACAATATTATCAAAAATTTGAGGGCGTTACGGTAGCAGTTTGCGAAGAACGGGTGGTTGGGATTGAGAAGCTGAAGGAAAATCATGATCTGATCATCTTAGATGATGCTTTTCAGCATCGTGCCGTCACTGCGGGATTAAACATCTTGCTCTTCGAATTTAGAAAACTTGGGACATTGCAATTCTTACTTCCGGCAGGAAATTTAAGGGATGTTTTCTCTTCGCGGAAAAGGGCAGACGTGTTGCTGGTAACAAAGGCACCTGTTCCTTTACTACATGTTGCTCAGCAAGCCTCAATCAATGAATTGCAGCCAAATAACACTCAAAAGGTATTACACTCTTATTTAAAATATGGTAATCTTCAGCATTTATATACTGAAGAAAGTCTTCCACTGGAGTCTCTAAAAGATCGTCAAATTTTTCTTTTAACTGGAATTGCCAACCCAGACCCTTTAATTGAAGAGCTTGGAAAGTACACAGAGCATATTAAGCATGAAAAATTTCCGGATCACTATAGCTTCAAAACTGAAGATATTAAAAAGTTCAAATCGGCATTTGATGTTAGTGAGAAAAAAGAAAAAATAATCATCACAACAGAAAAGGATAGCAAACGTTTAAAAGCTGCGGGATTTAAAGATTTACTGGTAAATTTACCCGTATATTTTTTACCCATCGAGGTTGATTTATTTGAAGAAGATAAGATTACCTTTGATGAACTTATTTTAAACTATGTTAAGAGCAATAGAAGAAACCGTTGAGTATATAAAACGTAAAACCGAAAACTTTAAACCAGAAATAGGCATTATTTTAGGCACCGGCTTGGGCGGCCTAGTTAAAGAAATTGAAGTGGAGCATCAATTGATGTACTCCAATATTCCAAATTTTCCGATATCTACATTAGAATTTCACAGTGGCAAATTAATTTTTGGAACCTTAAACGGTAAAAAAATTGTAGCCATGCAAGGCCGTTTGCATTATTACGAAGGTTACAGCATGCAGCAAATTACTTTTCCTGTTCGGGTAATGAAAGGCCTGGGAATCGAAAATCTGATTGTTTCCAATGCGGCTGGTTCTTTGAATCCTGAATTTAAAAAGGGTGATTTGATGATTATTGAAGATCACATTAATCTTCAACCAGACAATCCGCTACGCGGTTTAATCGAAAGCTCACTAGGCCCACGTTTTCCTGATATGAGCCAGCCTTATCAGCGTTCTATCATTGCAAAGGCTCTAGAGATTGCTAAAACTGTTGATATTAAATGCCACAAAGGCGTGTATGTGGCTGTATCTGGCCCTAATTTAGAAACCAAAGCAGAATATAAATACTTACGGTTAATCGGCGCTGACGCTGTTGGTATGAGCACTGTTCCTGAAGTGATCGTGGCAAACCATGCCGGTTTACCTGTTTTTGCCATTTCAGTTTTAACCGATGAAGGTTTTCCGGAAGATTTGCAGCCTTTTAATTTAGATGAGATTTTGGAAGCTGCCGCGAAGGCTGAACCTAAAATGACGGAGATTTTAACCCGTTTAATTGCTGAATTGTAATATGCGTATCGTTGTTCAAATCTGTTTGCTAATTTCAATGCTTTCGGGTATTCAGAAGACTTTTGCCCAGGATTTAAAAACGAGTATAAATGATAAGTCGGAGGCAGATTCAATCAGAAAAAAACTTGATGCAAAAGATTCCATTATTTACACGGCAAAGTTTATCCGTTTTACCAAACTGGCTTTAAGCAGAGATAGTATCGTTTTGCTGCCGCTTGATACCTCTACAACTAACATACAGAATTATAGTCCGCTGTTGCAGCCTCAACATCCTACCATCAATAATGGAAATATGGGATTAGCTGCAAGGCCACTGCTTTTCGAGCCAAGTAAAAGAATTGGTTTCGATGCAGGATTTCATTCACTTGATTATTATGCTTTAACTCCTGAGGATATAATTTATTATCAGGCCCGTGCGCCATACACCAGCTTATATCTGATTAGTGCCGGGCAAAAGGAACAGTTATTTAAGGCAACGCACAGTCAGAATATTAAGAAAAACTGGAATGCCGGAGTGAACTTTAATCGTGGCGATTCAAGAGGGTTTTACAGCAGGCAGCGTGGCGATAACTTGAATGTTGCCGTTTTTTCCTGGTATCAATCGCCAAGTAAACGTTACAACATGTGGGCCTCAGCTATATTTAATACCATGCGTGCTTACGAAAACGGATCTAATTTAGACTCAACTATATTTGAGCCGGGTTACAATAAAATCAGCAGGGAAGCTGAGCCAGTTAAACTAACTACGGCCCGCAACTTGTACCGCAAAAATACCGTCTTTTTAAAACAGACTTACTATGTAGGCAGGATTGATACTTCGACTAATTTTAGCAGTGCAGTTTTGCCAACAAATAAGGTAACGTATACCGTAGAATATAATAATGACAGTTACGACTTCGCGAAAAACGAAGCTGATACTTATGGCGTAATGCCCGAAGGTTTTGCCAGTACAACTTTTACCAATGATTCCACTCACGTACAGCATTTAAAGAATGAATTTGTTTACAGTTTTTTTCTTCGTCCAAAAAACTCAACAGTTATTAAAAATGAATTAAAGGTTGATGCCGGAATTCGTCATGATTATTACCAGCATAAGTTTTTAGGCAATAAGGAGGATGGAACGCAATATGAACAGAGCCGGTTTAGTTATCAAAATATCACTGTGTTGGGTGCTGCCGGTTATCGCTTTACCAGTAATATCGATTTAAATCTTGATGTTCAGCAAATATTGCAGGGCGAAAATGCCGGAGATTATTTGTACGAGGCCAAAAGCAGAATACTATTGAGTAAATCTGTAGGGAGAATAGAATTAGGTGCTTATGCCCAAAACCAAAGTCCTGCGGCACTATTTAACTATTATCATGGTAACCATTATCGTTGGGATCGTCAGGATTTTAGTAAAACTAAAGTTAACAACTTATCTTTCAACTTTATAAATGATAAATATGGTTTTACCGCTGGGGCAAAATATTTTCTAACCAGTAACTATCTGTACTTTATGGCTGATTATAGTTATGGTACCAATGCAATTTTGCCTGTTCAGGAAAGTAGCGACATTAGCTTGATTCGCCTGGATATCTCAAAAAAATGGCGTTTTGGCAAGTTTGTTTTAGAAAACTATATCGCCTACCAGAAAACAGATAAAAATGCAATTTTAAGAACGCCGGAATTTTATACTTATAACAGTTTTTACCTGGATCAAACCTTTTTTAAAGTACTTAAAGCGAACATCGGTTTTGATGTGAGATACAATTCGGAGTATGCAAATTACTCTTATTCGCCGGCAACCGCACAGTTCTATATTGGCAGCGACCGCGTGTTTAAATCCGAACCAGTTGTTGATGTTTATATTAAAGCAAATCTAAAACGGGCTAATCTATTTATCAAATACGACTATATTAACCAGGGATTATTTTCTCCGGGATACTATACCGTAAACCGTTACCCAATGCAGGATGCTTTAATAAAGTTCGGAGTAAGCTGGAATTTTTACGATTAGTAAATGTGATGAACATAAAAAAAAGCTTCCTGATTCTAGAATCAGGAAGCTTTTTTGTTAAGAGGTATTGCTTAGAATGAATAACCTACAGAGAAACCTAACACACGGTTAGTTAATTTACCGTCACCAGATCTTGAATCTTTTGGTACCAGGTTAGATAAACCTAAACCATAATTTGCTCCTACTAAAAAGCCAGAGTTGGTACGATACGCTAAACCAAAGTTAGCACCAAAGTCTGTTGAACTATAGTCTTTATCTGTGCTACTACCAAATTTTAAATCATCTTCATTTGAAACAGTTCCAGCAGCGTTACCGCCAGTAGTTACTGTTTCGTACTTATTTTTTCCAGAAATGTTGAATCCAACATATGGACCAGCTGAAATTTGAATGGCACCAGCATCACCTGTAGGAATTCTGAATACAGCGTTGATAGGCACTTCAATAGCCATCAAATTTGCTTTACTTGATGTAGTACTGGTAACTCCTGCCACTGTGGTTGTTTGTTCAAATTTAGCTCCCTTATTTTGAAGCGATACACCTGGTTGGATAAAGAAGTTATTTGCAACACCAAAATCTGCAAATGCTGTAACGTTAAATCCTACGTTGTTTTGCACATTGTCATTAAATTCTGAACTGCCATTAAAATCGCTAGCACGGAATTTAGATAAGTTTACACCTGCTTTCAAACCGAATCTTGCGTCAGAACCAGACATTGTTGTTTGGGCAAAGGCACCCGTTGCTAATAATACTACTGAAGCACTTAATAATAACTTTTTCATGATATTTTTTCTTTAGGTAAAGAATCTTGTTTAAATGTTAATTACAAGCCCTGTTTCCAAAAGCTGTGCCAAAGTATCATGCGTGTTACGAAAAGACTTGTTAAAGCGTTGGTTTGCAATGAGTTTTTAAATATTTCGATAGCCTGAAGTTGTATCGCTGCGTATTTATCTCATGCGTACTTTATTGTATAGATAACAGGAATATTCATGTATTGTCAACAAAATACGGATGAACGGAAATAACATTAAGTTTTTTGTGGCTTTTTCTTTGCAGCAGGAAAAAGCACATTATTTAGTATTAATCTATAACCTGCAGAATTTGGATGCAGGTTGAGATCAGTCGGCGGATCACCAACTGCGTGTTGATAATCTTCAGGATCATGACCGCCATAAAACGTAAACTGGCCTTTACCAATTTCACCATGTAGATAACGAACTTCTGCTGCGCCTTTATTTTCGCCCAAAACAGTTACACTAGGTTTTACCACTGATTTTTTGAAAGCAGTAGTTTGGCCCATAAAACCTTTAATTACCTTATCATGATTTTGTGTAAGCATGGTGGGTACCAAATCCCATTTGGCAGAGAAATCAAACAAGGTAAAATAGTCGTTTGATTGATTGAGGTTTCGGGTTTGCGTGGCGTCTATGTCCGAAAACTCATAGTTCATCGGGTTGTTATCCAATCTAAAGTTTTGGAAAGCCAGGCTTTTATTAAAGTCGAGTTTTGATTGGGCATTTGGATCAGCCGCATCGCCATCAAACATTTGCGCACAAATATCAACACCTTCGGCTGCCAGAGCAATATCGAAACTATCCGTTCCGGAGCACATGGCAAACATAAAGCCACCACCAGCACAATACTCTTTAATGTGTTTTGCTACCGATAACTTCATTTCTGAAACTTTCTTGAACCCAAGTCTTTTGGCAAGTGTTTCCTGATTCTTTACATCTTCCTGGTACCAGGTAGCGTACCTAAAAGATGACCAGAAACGTCCATACTGACCGGTGAAGTCTTCATGATGCAGGTGTAGCCAATCATATTTGGTTAACTTGTCCTGTAAAATATCATCATCATAAATTACATCATAGGGAATTTCGGCATAAGTTAAAACCAGCGTAACGGCATCATCCCAAGGCAATTTGCTTTTAGGTGAGTAGACGGCAATTTTGGGTGTTTTTTCCAGCTTAACCATTTCCATATTAACCGATGGATCACTGATTTCATTGAGTAAGCTTACCACTTTCCCATCAGCCATTACCTCATAAGAAACCCCTCTGATTTTTAATTCATTTTCAACTGATTTATTGTATTTGATTAAAAAACTGCCACCGCGGTAATTTAACAACCAATCAACTTCTACTTGTTTGCTGATGGTCCAATAAGCAATTCCATAAGCCTTGAGGTGGTTTTTCTGGTCTTCATCCATATAAATTAATAGGGAAGAGGCTTTTGCGCAAATGCTCGCGAGCAAGCAAATAACCAAAATGATATATTTTCTTTGGATGGACATCATGAGATAAAACACTAAAATAACTTATTTACTACGTTAACGAAAATTTTAATGTTTTATGTGCTTCTATAGCAAATGGCGGGGCTGCTCGCCGCCAGGAATAGAATTGCGATCATTTACTAAATATAAAAGATGTTGTATTAATACAAATTTGCTATTTTTGCCCTCTACTTTTAAAACATGAAGTTTTTTAAGTAATTAAAAATTAAATAAGTACCCACATTTGATATGAGTAAAGCGATAATAAAAACCGAAAAAGGTAATATGACTGTTGAGTTCTTTGAACAAGATGCTCCAAAGGCAGTTGCAAACTTTAAAAAATTAGCAAACGAAGGCTTTTATGATGGTGTAACTTTTCACCGCGTAATTCCTGATTTTATGGTTCAAACTGGTTGCCCAAATTCAAAAGATGGTGCAACAGGAATGCCAGGTACTGGTGGTCCGGGTTATAAAATTGACTGTGAATTAACTGGCGAAAACCAATACCACGATCGTGGTGTGTTGTCAATGGCACATGCAGGCCGAAACACTGGTGGTTCTCAGTTTTTTATCTGCCACAGCAGAACCAATACTGCGCATTTAGATCGTAACCACACTGTTTTTGGTAAAGCAGTTGAGAATGTTGATCTTGTGGATGATATCCGCCAGGGCGATAAAATTTTAGGAATTGAAATTATTGAAGATTAATAGCAGCGTGTTGGGCGCATAGGGTTTACTCTATCGCCTATGCTCAAAGCTCTAAGCAAAAAATTATGAATTTAAGAGGAATTGTTGCCGTATCTGGCAGACCAGGTTTATTTAAACTGGTTGGACAAAATAAAGTAGGTTACATTTTGGAAGGCTTAGATGCTCAAAAAACCAAAGTTGTAGCCAATATCACCAATACTAAACTGGCTTCATTAGAAGATATTACGGTTTATGGTGAAGAGGAAGAAATTAAATTGGCGGATATTTTTGCTAAAATTTCTGAAAAAGGATCTACACCAGATTTGAAAAGTGATTTGCGTCCGTTCTTTTTAGAAGTGGCGCCAGGTCACGATCAGGAAAAAGTTTATGCTTCTGATATGAAGAAAATTGTTACCTGGTATAACCTGTTGAAAGATTTGCCTTTATTTACTGAAGAAACTCCTGAAACTCCAGGTTCTCCGGCAGAAGTTAAATTGGCTGAAGAGAAAGTAGCTGCTGATAAGAAAGCGAAATCTACTGCTACAAAGGCAGCTGGAAGTGCGAAAGCAACAACTAAGACTTCAGCTCCTGCTAAAAAAGCAAACATGACAAGTAAAAAAGGCGTTTAAGCTTTTTCCTAGTTTATTTTAAAACACCAGATTTATCGTCTGGTGTTTTTTTATGCACTTTAAAAAAAGTAATAAAGGATGGCTATGATCACTAAAGAAATGATGATACTAATCCAAAGCATTTTATTATTGCCGCTTTGATTACTTTTAAATCTGTATTGTCTTTTATATTTATCGTACATGTTGTTTTATTTTATGATGATTTGGAAAGGCTAATTCCATACTGATTTATTCATATCTATTCGTCATTTCTCTTCTAGGCATGATGGTAAGGTTCGCCTTTCAAAATGCTAAATCCACGGTATAGTTGTTCGACAAAAAATAGCCTGATCATCTGGTGTGAAAAGGTCATATCTGAGAGTGAGATTAAACCGTTTGCCCGTTTATAAATGGTTTCATCAAACCCATATGGCCCGCCGATAATAAAAATCAAATGTTGCACGCTGCCAATCATTTGTTTGTTCAGGTAATTGGAAAATTCAACCGATGAATATTTCTTTCCTTTTTCATCTAACAAAATAACAACATCACCATTATTAATTTGTTTGTTCAGCAGTTCGGCTTCTTTTGCTTTCTGCTGTGCCTCACTTAAATTTTTAACATTTTTTACATCAGGCAAAGGCAAAAAAGTAAAGTTAATATAGTGCTTTAACCTATTGATGTATTTTTCTATGCCTTCAATTAAATACTTATCCTCCGTTTTCCCAATGGCTATTAAAGTAATCTTCATTTAATATTTTCCTATCTTTAGAATTTTCCGCGATTCAAAGATAATGTTAAAAACCCAAGCACAAATAATATCTGGCTACGGCCAAAAAATAACTGAAGTTACCGCACAAATTAACCAAACCAAAAAGCTGGTAGATCAGCTCTCATTAGTACGGATAGGCTTGTTTTTAGCTGAGGTTCTATTTTTCGTTTTGCTATTAAATTCAGCAGATGATAACAGCAGGACGCTAATCCAAGTTTTACTCTTATTGCCTGTGATTGGATTTGTATATGTTGTTAGAAAACAAGCTAAGCTCGATCGTAAAATCGAATACCAAAAACAGTTGCTTTGGGTTTATCAGAATGAGTGGAATCAATTGAATGCTCAACCAAATGGTTATGATGACGGTAGCCAGTTTGAATCGGAGTCTCATCCTTACACTTCTGATCTTGATATTTTCGGAAGGGCTTCACTGTTCGAATTGATTAACAGGTGTTACACCAAAATAGGTAAAATATTGCTCTCAAATCGATTGGCAAACAAATTAACTAAAGATGAAATTTTAGCCCGGCAAGAGGCGGTTAAAGAAATACAGGACAAAATAGCAGAAACATATGATTTTAGGGCCAACCTGCATGGCCACGACATTGAAAAAATTGAACAAATAAAAACCCAGTTAGAAGGAAGCCTTGGTCAGCAACTTTTATTTGTACGTGGGCAATTTTTGCGTTTTTATGTAGCCACTGCGCCTTACTTAACCTTTGCATTGATTCTGGCTGCAATTTTTATCGGTGGTTTGTTTAGTAACTTGCTAGGGCTTTTTGTATTCATCCATCTGGGGATGAATATATTCCTCAATTCCAAAATCAATTTGGTTTTTTACAGTTTTGGTGGCGGATCAGGTTTATTAAACAGTTATGCCAAAGCCATAAAATGGACTGAAGAACATCAGTGGAAAAGCAGTTACATTCGCCGGTTGTTCACTTCAGAAATCCCTGTGAGTAAAGAAATCAGGACTTTGTCGAAGGTGATTCAAAAGTTTGATGCCCGATTGAATTTGATCGTTGGAGGTTTTTTAAACGGCTTGTTTTTGTGGGATTTGCAGTGTTGCATCAGTCTCGATAAATGGTATCAATCATCATCAAAAGATGTGATTACTGCACTAGATCATCTGGGTGATTTCGAAGAGCTTATTTCATTCGCTACATTGGCACACAATCATCCAGAGTGGGTATTTCCTGAAATGGAAAATGTATTCAACCTTAAAGGAACAGATATAGGTCATCCTTTAATTGCTGCCGATAAAAGAGTGAATAATGATTTCTACTTAGAACAATCTCCTACAGTTGATATCGTAACTGGATCGAACATGGCAGGGAAAAGTACGTTTTTACGCACCCTTGGTATTAATATGGTTTTGGCCTATGCCGGAGCACCGGTGAATGCTAGATCATTGCAGCTCTCTGTGTTCTCGATTAATAGTTACATGAGAATTAAAGATTCGCTGAACGAAAGTACTTCAACATTTAAGGCAGAGCTTGATCGTTTAAAAATGATTTTGAACAATATTAAACAGGATAACAATACCTTTGTGTTGATCGATGAAATGTTACGCGGAACCAATAGCAAGGATAAGTATTTAGGATCAAAAGTTTTTATTGAGAAGTTAATTGCCGAAAAAACGCCTGGTTTATTTGCAACCCACGATTTGCAGCTGGCAGATTTAAAAGATGACTATCCGCAAGAGGTTCGCAATTTTCACTTTGATATTCAATTTACTAATGGTGAAATGAGATTTGACTATAAACTAAAGCAAGGACCGTGTTCAACTTTTAATGCCGCAATCTTGTTAAAGCAAATTGGTTTAAGCTTAACTTAACTTATCTCAATAGCGTAACCGATCCGGTATACTTTACAGTGGTGTTGTTTAGGTGTGTGCCGAAAATTACGTAGTAATAAACGCCTGTTGGTAGCTCGTTATTTTTGAAAGTTCCTTTCCAGTTGTCGAAAATGTTATCTGTAAAAAATACCTGGCTTCCATAGCGGTTGTAAATCTGAATTCTGTAACGTTTTAAATTGGTAATACCTACCACAAATTCATCATTTACACCATCGCCATTTGGTGAAAATGCATTGGGCGTAAAAATGGAAGCTTCTTTTCTGATGATTAAATCGCCCTGCGTGATGGCATTTGAGCAGCCGTTATTTGAAAATGCGGTTAAGGTGATTTGAAAAGTGCCATCTGTTTGATAAGTATGTACTGGATTTTTTTCTGACGAAAGGGTGCCATCGCCAAAATTCCATTCGAAATAATCGCCATATTTAGAAGTATTGACGAAACTGACAGGTGCAGGTACCGAAAATTTAACATTGAATGATGGTTCAGTGTAGAAACTGGCAACTGGAACGTTGGCAATTGGCGGAATAATGATCGAGGCAGGATCTGAACTGCAGGTGCCTGAAGTGAGCACAATACGGTATTCTCCAGCTTGATTGAAGTTAGTTACCGGAATTTCGATGCTGCTGGTTGTCGCCGTGAAATTGTTCGGACCACTCCAGGCATAACTCATATTTTGTTGTTCAGGTACCGACAACTTAATTACATCATTTAAGCAGAATGCAGGTTGGTTAATCGTAATTTCAGGCAGCTCTGGCTTAATTTCGACCAGAATATCCTGTGTGAAAATAGATGTGCAACCGTTGTTGGTTTCAATTGTTAATGTAACGGTTTTTAATCCAGGAGCATTAAAAGTAATGAGCTTGCTATCGTTGGCAGCATTAACATTTGTTTTTACCGAAGGATCAAAACTCCAGTTTATTTTGTTGTAATTCTTCGATTCATTGACGAAAGAAAAGCTTTGATTGGATTCGCATTTATTATTAACCACAATAGAGAAGGCAGCTTCAGGTTTTAAGTCTACCGATAAAATTTCTACTGAATTTTCCTGGCTAATGCAATCGCCAACCTGAACAAATAGTTTATAAATGCCAACATGCTCCGGACTAACATTTGGTATAGAAGGGCTCTGGTCAGCAGATGTAAATCCATTCGGTCCGCTCCAATGGTATGTGGCGAGCGCTACAGATGGTGTTGAAAGTTGCAATAAATCTCCCTGACAGAGGTTAATATCTGATGCAGTAATTGCTGGTTTCTCTGGTGTTTTAGCCACAATAAAACTCTGGGTGGTAATTACGCTGCAACCGTTTGCTGCTTTTGCTTCCAAAACGACTACCTTCTCGCCAGGTGTGCTATAAGTAAGGGTGTAAGGACCAATTCCATTTGCTGTTTTCACACTTGCACCTTCACCAAACGACCATTTTAAATCAGCATAGTTAGAAGCAACAGCCTCAAAAACGTATGACTGGCTATCTGTACATGGATTTAATTTTTGAACAGCAATCTCCGCACTTGGACCGGCTAAATCGGCATCTCCTCCAAATTCCAAAGTAAAACCGTTATTTCCGCTGGAAAAATTGTCGATGAGAATAGCATAGGTATGGTTTTCTTCCAAATCAACATATTTCACAAAACCATTCTGCCCTGCAGGGCAACCAGACGCTTCAGTTAAATCCGTTTCGGTCATACTCAAACCGGTTTTATAATAACTTGGTGAACAGTTAACCCCGCTGCCTGCAGCACACCTGATTGCATTTGATGCATTGACCATGCTGCAATTACCATTTATCCCTAAATCATAGAATATCCAGTCGATATCATTAGAGATAACCGTTGGTGTGATTACAAAAGTAAAAGATCCGGCTTTGGATGCTTTGAACATATACCAGGCCGAGTTTGACTCCGTGCCTAAACACGTGCCTGCCGATTCATTTCTGCTCGATCCGGTGCCTGTAACATTTAATTGCGTAAACGTTTCTTTGGAGCAAAGAATAGAAACAGTGCCACAATCTTGCCCAGGTTGCATGGGTGGAAAATAATTATCAAGGCAAAGTTTAAATGTGCCGGTATTTTCATTTGCAGCACTTACCCGAACATAATAAACCTGCCCGGGTATTAGTGCACCTTTGTAAAATGAAATAACATTACTGGAAGTTGTAGAGGATCCAATCAATTCGCTAATTCCGGTTGCTCCAGTTTCAAACGTATAAAGTGCGACTAATGGGTTTACCAATGTATTTGTGCTAGTGGCATTAACCTGGCCGCTAACTGAAATATTGACGTCGTACTTGGTGGCTGTGAATTTAAACCAAACATCTTTACCGGTTTCTATCCAGCTCGTGGGCTTATTGTACATGCTGCTGGAGGTAGCCTCGATATTACTGTATGCCCCCTCCGCACTACAAAAAGCTGTTGTATTTGAAATGTTTATAGCATTAGCTAACTCATCATTAGTTGGTGGCGCAAAATTTGCCCATAGCTTAGCGCAAAATATGGCAATTAATAAGAGAGTTAATGATAAGCGCATAAAGTAAAACTATTAAAAAATGTTTTCATTTTGAATACTAAATACTTAATGTTTTGTTAATATTAAAGTTGCAACTTGAGCCCAGCAGAATTAACTATGATCAAAGCCAGTGATTTTGGACCTGACTTCCTTTGGGGCGTTGCTACAGCAGCGCCGCAAATTGAGGGGGCGGCAGATTTGTATGGGAAGGGTACGTCTATTTGGGATAGCTTTACCAATCGCAAGGGAAAAATTAAGAATAACCATAAGCTTGGCGTTGCCTGCGATTTCTATCATCGTTACCAGGAAGACATAGCTTTGGTTAAATTACTTGGGTTTCAAATATTTCGGTTTTCTATTTCCTGGCCTCGGATTTTACCTTTAGGAAGGGGAGAGGTAAACCAGGAAGGAATACGGTTTTATCATCACCTGATTAACGAATGTTTAACGCAAGGGATCACACCTTATGTTACACTATATCATTGGGATTTGCCGCAAGCTTTAGAAGATGAAGGCGGTTGGACAAGTTTCAGCATCAATGCCGCATTTAATGCTTTTGTAAGTATTTGTGCGTTGGAGTACGGCGATAAAGTTAAAAACTGGATTATACTGAACGAACCTTTTGGCTATACTTCTTTGGGTTATATGCTAGGCATTCATGCGCCTGGAAAAACCGGATTAAGCAACTTCTTTCCCGCTGTTTTACATACTGCTTTGGCACAGGCTGAGGGTGGAAAAATTCTGCGGGCAGAAATCAGCCAGGCAAATATTGGAACCACCTATTCCTGCTCAGAAATTATTCCTTACACACAAAGTGAAAATGATCTTCTTGCCGCTAAACGGGTAGATAGTTTAATGAATAGATTATTTATAGAACCTGCCTTGGGTTTAGGTTTTCCTACGGCGGATTGGGATCTGCTAGAGAAATTTCAAATTGAATATGGAACCTGGCGTTTAAATGATCGGATGAAATTCGATTTTGACTTTATAGGGTTGCAAAATTATTTTCCGCTCACGGTTAAATTTAATGCTTTTATTCCGGTAATACAGGCTTGGGAGGTAAAAGCAAAAAGTAGAAAAAAACCGCATACAGCTATGGGTTGGGAAATAAATGCCAATAGCTTTTATAATATCGTTAAACAATTTGCTGCTTATCCAAATGTTAAAAATATCATGATAACAGAGAATGGTGCCGCTTATCATGATAAACTGATTGAAGGAAGCGTTGTGGATGCAGAAAGGATTGAATATTTTGAGCTATATCTGGCTGCTTTATTGAAAGCAAAAAACGAGGGTATAAATATTTCAGGTTATATGGCCTGGACGTTAATGGATAATTTTGAATGGGCAGAAGGTTTCAATGCCAGGTTCGGGTTGGTGCATACTGATTTTAAAACGCTTAAACGTACCATCAAATATTCTGGTTATTGGTGGCAGGAATTTTTAAGGAATTAGGTTATTTGCCGCAAATTTTCGCTGATCAGGTTTACAGATTTAATAGATTGAAGTTTTTTTGTTTGTGAAAGAAATCTGCGAAGATCTGCTGTGGTTATCATTTTAAAACTGCAGGAAATAATAAACAAAAAATCCCGTCTTGATTTTACTCAAAACGGGATTTGTAATATTTGTTGTTATGCTTAACTAAACGCCAGCTTTCGCTGCGGCTTCAGCTCTGATGATGTTCAACGCACCGCCAGCCTTAAACCAGTCGATTTGCTGAGCATTGTAACTGTGGTTAACCGGGAATTGCTCTTGAGTACCATCTAAATGATGTAAAACCAGTGTTAATGGTTTATCTGGAGCAAATTCTGTTAGGCCTAAAATATCAATGGTATCGCCTTCTAAAATCTTATCGTAATCATCTTTATCAGCAAAGGTTAAGCCCAACATACCTTGTTTTTAAGGTTAGTTTCATGAATACGGGCGAAAGATTTAACCAACACAGCACGAACACCTAAATGACGAGGTTCCATCGCTGCATGCTCACGAGATGAGCCTTCACCATAGTTTTCATCGCCAATTACAATTGAGCCAAAGCCAGCTGCCTTATAATCACGTTGAGTCGCCGGAACGGGTCCGTATTCACCTGTTAATTCATTCTTAACATTATCAGTTTTATCGTTGAAGTAATTTACTGCACCGATTAACATGTTGTTTGAAATGTTATCCAGGTGACCACGGAATTTTAACCAAGGACCAGCCATAGAGATATGATCCGTTGTACATTTGCCCTTAGCCTTGATTAATAGTTTTAAGCCTTTTAAATCTGTACCTTCCCAAGGTGTAAACGGGTCTAGCAATTGCAAACGGTGCGAGGTTGGAGAAACTAAAACCTCCACGTTCGAGCCATCTTCTGCCGGTGCCTGATAACCTGCATCTTCAACAGCAAAGCCTTTCGTCGGTAATTCGAAACCAGTTGGCGGATCTAATTTAATCTGCTCGCCTTTATCGTTGGTTAACGTATCAGTCAATGGATTAAAGCCTAAATCGCCAGCAATTGCAATGGCTGCAACCATTTCTGGTGAAGCTACAAAAGCAAAAGTATTAGGATTACCGTCGGCACGTTTTGCAAAGTTTCTGTTAAAAGAGTGAACGATGGTATTTTTCTCTGCTTTTTCTGCACCAGTTCTGTCCCACATCCCAATACATGGTCCGCAGGCATTAGTAAAGATGGTCGCGTTTAAATCTTCAAAAGTTTTCAGATAACCATCACGATCAGCAGTGTAACGTACCTGCTCAGAACCTGGATTAATACCAAATTCGGCTTTGGTAACTAAACCTTTTGAAATGGCTTGATTAGCAATTGATGCTGCTCTTGATAAATCCTCATAAGAAGAGTTGGTACAAGAACCAATTAAACCCCATTCCACTTTCAAAGGCCAGCCATTTTTCTCTGCTTCTACTTTCATTTGAGAAACCGGAGTGGCTAAATCTGGCGTAAAAGGACCATTTAGGTATGGTTCTAAGGTATCTAAATCAATCTCGATAACCTGATCGAAATAATTTTCAGGATCAGCATAAACTTCAGCATCACCAGTTAAATATTCTTTGATTTTATTGGCTTCATCAGCAACATCATTACGATCTGTAGAGCGTAAATAACGTTCCATGCTTTCATCATAACCAAAAGTAGAAGTGGTCGCACCAATCTCTGCACCCATGTTACAAATGGTACCTTTACCAGTACAGCTTAGGTTAACTGCGCCATCTCCAAAATATTCAACAATGGCACCCGTACCGCCTTTTACAGTTAAAATACCAGCCACTTTTAAAATCACATCCTTGGCAGCAGTCCAGCCGTTTAACTTACCGGTTAATTTAACGCCAATTAACTTAGGAAATTTAAGTTCCCAAGGTAAACCAGCCATCACATCACAAGCATCCGCACCGCCAACACCAATAGCAATCATTCCTAAACCACCAGCATTCACGGTATGTGAATCGGTTCCAATCATTAATCCGCCAGGGAAGGCATAATTTTCCAAAACCACCTGGTGGATAATACCTGCTCCTGGTTTCCAGAAACCGATACCATATTTATTTGATACGGAAGATAGGAAATCGAAAACTTCAGCACTTTCAGTTTTAGCGTGAGGTAAATCTATTGAAGCGCCTTCTTTAGCCGTAATTAAGTGATCGCAATGTACAGTTGAAGGTACGGCAACCTGTGGGCGGCCGGCCTGCATAAATTGTAAAAGTGCCATTTGAGCGGTTGCATCTTGCATTGCCACTCTATCTGGGGCAAAATCAACATAATCAGTTCCACGAGAGAATGATTTTTTAGGATCGCCATCCCAAAGGTGAGCGTATAATATTTTTTCAGATAATGTTAAAGGTCTACCTACAATCTTACGGGCCGCGTCTACACGTGAACCAAAGTTTGCATATACCTTTTTAATCATGTCTATGTCAAAAGCCATACTCTATTTTTATTAAAATTGTTGTCAATAACGACACTAACTAAATTAAACAATTTTTGACATACTTATTTTTTAGATTTGTCAAAATATGTTATTTAAAACCATTCTATGCATCTCCTTGCATAATTAAAGAGGCTATCCGATACATCAGACAGCCTCCTTTTATTAACAAAAAATATGTTTAATTGTTTCCTACTGTTTTGTAGAAATTGGCGTAAACTTAGTTAGATTAATACCATCTACCGCCATTTTATATTCTTCAATGTTCGGAATACGACCTAAGATAGCGGATAAAACAACAACAGGTGTAGAAGCTAATAATGACTCTCCCTTTTTACCATCTCTATCTTCTACTACACGGCCCTGAAACAAGCGTGTAGAAGTAGCCATTACTGTATCACCTTTGGCAGCTTTTTCCTGATTACCCATGCATAGGTTACAACCCGGACGCTCTAAATACATGATATTTTCATATTCTGTACGAGCGGTGCTTTTTGGTAATGCATCGCTAAATTCAAATCCAGAATACTTTTGTAAATACTCCCAGTCTCCTTCAGCCTTTAATTCATCAATAATGTTATAAGTTGGAGCAGCTACCACCAACGGCGCTTTGAATTCAACTTTACCGGTTTGGTTCTCTATGTTTTTAAGCATTTGAGAAACAATTTTCAAGTCGTCTTTATGCACCATGCAAGAACCCACGAAGCTAAGGTCTACTTTTTTATCACCACCGTAGAAAGTTAAATCTCTGATCGTATCATGCGTGTAACGTTTGGAAACATCTACGTTATTTACGTCCGGATCGGCAATCATTGGCTCATTGATAATATCCAAATCAATTACTACTTCAGCGTAATACTTCGCATTTGTATCTGGCATCAAAGCAGGTTTGATACCTGTTTTAATCTCTTCAATACGTTTGTTGGCCTTATTAATCAATCCTTGCAAAACCTGGTTGTGGTTGTCCATCCCCTTATCAATCATGATTTGGATACGACTTTTTGCAATCTCTAAAGACTCAATTAAGGTATCATCCTGAGAAATACAGATAGATGCTTTTGCTTTCATCTCAGCAGTCCAATCGGTAAAAGTAAAGGCTTGATCTGCTAATAGCGTACCAATGTGTACCTCGATGATACGACCCTGGAATACGTTTTCACCATCGAATTGTTGCAGCATTTGTAATTGTGTGGCATGTACTACATCGCGGAAATCCATGTGGGGTTTCATTTCACCCCTGAAAGTTACTTTAACGGATTCAGGAATTGGCATCGCCGCCTCACCAGTTGCCAATGCCAAGGCAACCGTGCCAGAATCTGCACCGAATGCTACACCTTTTGACATGCGTGTGTGTGAGTCGCCACCGATGATGATGGCCCATTCGTCAATGGTAATGTCATTCAGCACTTTGTGAATTACATCCGTCATGGCGTGGTATTCACCTTTAGGGTCACGGGCTGTAATTACACCGAATTCATTCATAAACTTCATCAATTTAGGAATGTTGGCTTGCGCTTTTTTATCCCAAACAGATGCGGTATGGCAACCCGATTGATAAGCACCATCAACAATAGGAGAAATCACGGTCGCAGCCATCGCCTCTAGCTCTTGAGCAGTCATCAAACCCGTGGTATCCTGAGAACCCACAATGTTCACTTCTACACGAACATCAGATCCGGCATGCAAAATTTTTCCTTGTGTCAAACCTACTGCATTTCTATTGAATATTTTTTCTGCAGCAGTAAGTCCCTGCCCTTCAATATATACTTTTTTAGCCGGAGCAAATACGGTTGGTGCCTCAATATTTAAAATTTTAGCAGCAAATGTTTGAATTTTTTTTACCAAACACAATGGCATAAGAACCACCTGCTTTGATAAATTCCATTTTTTGCGGGGTCAATGCTTTTGAAATATTAATAAGCTCCTGATCGCCATTATATAATTTTTTAGTTCTGGTATTAATGGTTAATACCGTTCCTGTTGCTACCGAAAATACTTCTTCTACAACAGGCTCATCATTTTCGTTACGGATTACATTTCCATTTTCGTCTGTTTTCTTTACCCAGTTTTGCAGATCGATACCAATACCACCAGTTACATCAACTGTTGTTAAGAAAATTGGAGAAATCCCATTTGTACCACCAACAATAGGGGCGATATTCACAAAAGGAATATACGGGCTGGACCTTTTTCCTGTCCATAAAGCAACGTTATTTACACCCGACATGCGTGAAGAGCCTACACCCATTGTTCCTTTTTCAGCAACCAACATCACACTTTTATCTGGATGTTGTGCCTGTAAAGCTTTTATTTCCGCCTGAGCTTGTGGCGTGATCATACATTTACCATGAAGTTCCCGATCTGAGCGAGAGTGCGCCTGGTTACCTGGCGATAATAAATCTGTTGAAATATCCCCAATACCCGCAATATAGGTAACTACCTTAATTTCTTCTGCTACTTCAGGTAGCTTAGTAAAGAATTCAGCATTGGCATAGCTTTCTAAAATTTGCGTGGCAATTTCATTTCCATTGTGGTAAGCTTCTTTCAAACGGTCTGTATCCGCATCATATAAGAAAACCTGAGTTTTAAGTACTTCTGCTGCTTTTTTAGCTCGATCACCATTGTCAGCCAAAGCGATATCTAACAATACTTTGATTGAAGGACCGCCCTTCATGTGTGATAACAATTCAAAAGCAAAATCAGGCGTGATTTCTGCTACTACAGCTTCGCCTAAAATAATTTCCTTTAAAAACTGTGCTTTTACAACTGCCGCTGCTGTTGTGCCTGGCAAAGTGTTAAATATGAAAAAATTAACAGCTTCTTCTCTGTTAAAATTATTTACACTTTTAATTTGGCTGATAATTTCACTTGTTAATTCAGCTCCATCAATAGGTTTAGGGTGAAGACCTTGAGTTTTTCTATCTTCAATTTCCTGGATATAATCGTTATAAATACTCATCTTAGATATTTTACCCTTTTCAATAGGAGCTTAAGTGGAAAATACATTAGCTTCTTGAAAAGGATATGGTTTTGTACATTAATTTGTTTCAACTGGATTGATAAAATACAGTTGTTTGGCTAAAGCCAAAAATAGCAAAAAACAACCCTTAAAACCAATTTAGGCAGTCGATTACATAATTTAGAATTATTCTAAACAGGAATAAAAATCTATGGATCACATGTAACATGCATCATAAATAACTATACCCATTAAAAGCCCTTCCATAACTGCCCATTAACGAACAGCATTGTTCGATTATGAACGCTATCAATATTATCAGTCATTCAAATGCCGATTTATTTGCTTGCAATGCCATCTGTTTTAATTGGCATAGCAATCGCTGGAATTAAAGTGATGAAAAAGTGAAACCTTTATCTGAAAAATATTTTAAAGCCCGCGGTAGTGTATATTCCAGTCGATCGAAAGCTTTCAGGCTATCATGAAAAACTACAATTGAACCATTTTCCGTATGTTTTATAACGTTTTGGTAGCATTTTTCCGGGGAAAGATTAATGTCGAAGTCACCGCTAAGCACATCCCACATGACAATTTGCAGTCCGGTACTGGAAGTCGAAAGTCTGGATTTACTTTGATCTAAAACTAAAGACTTGAGACTACGGACTTGAGACTTTTTTATCCTCCCGTAAGGTGGCCGAAAAAGGTTTGTGCGTGTAAGTTGCTGGCACATTAAGGTATTTTCAATATAGGTTTCATCATCAGTTTTCCATCCTTTTAAGTGGTTAAAAGTATGGTTGCCGACTGCATGCCCATCGTTTATCACATGAGCATAAACTTCGGGATGTTTTACAATATTATCGCCGATACAGAAAAAAGTGGCTTTTGCATTAAAGGCTTTTAAAGTTTTTAGCACAAAATCTGTAACATTGGGTATAGGTCCATCGTCAAAGGTCAAATAAATAACTTTTTCGGTACGGGATTTATTCCACAGAAGTGATGGGTAATACCATTTTAGCAGAAGCGGCGATTTGATCAGGTACATTTAACACCAAAGTTAGTAAATGCCTGTACAGATTGAAATTATTAAAGTTGTTTATATAGATTTGAAACAAATTATGAAAATGTTTACCAAAAATAAGTTTATTACCGGATCTGCATTATTATTGGCGTTAAGCTTTAGTCAGGATATTAAGGCGCAAGAAGTGATTACCATCGAACAGGCTGTTGAAAATACTTTAAAAAATAAT
>NZ_AJLG01000071.1 GCF_000258495.1 Pedobacter agri PB92 | reverse complement strand
ATTTTTTCTTTCACCGATTCATCGTTTTCACCACCATAAAGCTTAAAGGTGTGCACATTGTAAGTCATCATTCTTACACTACCTTCCACCTTTTCGGGGCCACCTTTATCACCGCCAAAAGCGAAAGTGGCCTTAAATGTTCTTAACCCAATAGCGATAACTACGATACTAGTCAAAGCGAAAAGCCATTTTTTGCTGATGCACCACCAGGCGATAAACACAACATGAAAAAATAATACATAGGGATAAGCTAATCCAAAGAAAGCAATAATAGCATGTTTGCGTGGGTCCATATTGCCTGCAACTGTACCAAGTATTAATGCTATAGCCAATAGAATTGCAATTGGTAATAAGAGTTTATCCAAGAAATTGTATTTCTTTTTTGCCATTAATCTTTACTTGCTTTAAAAAGTTTTTCCTTTTCAGTTGCCGATAATTTATCATAACCTGAGGAAGATATCTTATCTAAGATGGCATCAATCTCCTGCTGAGATACACTATTAAATACAGGCTTTTTCGGCGCAGGTTGTTCATTTCTTACCACTTTCAGCTTTGGTTTCCGCTCGAAGATACCGCTCCAGTCGTTACCTCTTTGTAAGCTTTTGATAAAGATAAATCCTAATAATGCACCGCCAATGTGTGCCAAATTTCCTCCGGCATTTGCAGATGACAAGCCTAAAAATGAAATGAGAAAATAAGCAATGGCCACCCATTTAATTTTTACTTCGCCAAATAACAGCAATACAATACTGTAGTTAGGTACTAATGTAGCCGTTGCCACAATGATTGCCATTACGGCTGCCGATGAACCGATTACAGTTTGACCAATTAAACCACCATTGAAAACCGGTATGAGATTTAAGCCAGCAATATAAATAAGCGCACCAACTAAACCTCCGGTTAGGTAAACAAAATGAAATTGGCGGCTCTTTAAAAAATTCATAAAAATATTGCCAAACCAAAATAGTCCCAGCATATTAAATAATAAATGCAAAAAGCCTTCGTGGAAAAACATGTACGTAATTACGGTGTAAAAACGCGTTGGTAATGATTCAATTCTGGCAGGTACACCAAAATAGTTCCTTACCCAATCACTCATGCTAAAATCTGTTTTCCCTAAAAAGAGAATGACAGCAATAATAGAGGTTACTAAAAAAATGATCACATTTAACCCGATATATAAAAACAGCGGATTACCTGATTGAAAAATTTTAAATTTTAAATCTCTAACCGTATTATTCATAGTAAGTATAAAAGTTTGTGTTTTTATCCTTCCAGATTTTAACTAAAATAAAGCCAATTAATGCACCACCCAAGTGAGCGTAATGCGCAATGGAGTCTCCTTCAAAACGACCAACACCTAAAAATAGCTCAACTAAAATATAAAATGGAATAATATATTTAGCCTTTACCGGAACGGGAATAAACATAATGTAAAGTTCGGCATTTGGGTATAACATACCAAAAGCCACCAGCAAACCAAATACCGCTCCTGATGCTCCAAGCATTCCGCCACCATAAATCTGCCCAATGGTTTGGTAATCGGCCTGGCTTTTAATTTGGTTCTGCCAACCTTCAAACAAAGTGAACTGACCGATAATTTGTTGTACTTCAAAGGCCTGTACCGCCCACTGAAGCAATAAGGCGCCTAAACCAGTAATCAGATAAAATATTAGAAATTTTTTGCCACCCCAACGGGTTTCCAATAAACTTCCAAAAGAATAAAGGGCAAACATGTTGAAAAAGATATGTGCAATACCACCATGCATAAACATATAGGTTAGCACCTGCCAGCCACCAAATTTTGGAGAATCAAAGTAGTAAACCGCCAGCATATTTTCCAAATCAATGGTCGATCTTAGAAAATATGTAGCCACGAAAAACAAGATGTTAATAATCAGTAGGTTTTTAACTATTGGTGGGATATAGATGTTGTTCATTTAATTTTTGTTGTCTGTAATCAGGTTTTTATTCCTCGTTATTTGCTCCTTACGCCTTGCTCCTTACTCTTTGCTCCTTACGCTACTTCTCAAACTTCTTATCCAATTCTCCTAAAGTAATGGTTTGAATAATCGGTTTCCCACTTACACTAAAATTTGGTGTTTTGCAGGCGAAAAGTTCATCAATTAAAGTATTCATTTCTTCCTGTGCTAAAGCAGTTCCTGCTTTTATCGCACTGTTTTTGGCCAGTGTTCTGGCTAAACTATCACGCTTAGTTAACTTCAGTTCTTGCTGAGAGTTTTTAAAACCCTCAATTAATTGTTCAAATAACTGTGTTTCGTTGATATTGCTACTGCCCAGATCAACCGGAACACCTTCTACTACCAATGTGTTTTTTCCAAATTCACGAACATCAAAACCTAAACTTTTTATATCATCCAGTAAACTTTTAGCCAGTTCAAAATCATTGGCATTTAGGGTAATGGTTTGTGGAAATAAGCTTTGTTGCGATGCGCCTTTGCGATCATCTAAATGTACGAGAAATCGCTCATAAAGAATACGTTCATGTGCCATTTGTTGATCAATAACCATTAAACCCGATTTAATTTGCGAAACGATGTAGCGATTGTGCAACTGCATATATTGCTTCTGTTTCGTTTCCAAAATAGGCTCGTCGGCATAAAACGTCGTTTGTTCTACAACCGGTTGCTCCACTATCTCATACAATGAACCCCAGTTTTTTGCGCTCGGTTTGGCCTCATAATTTCGTGGTGATGAAGCATAACCCGAACTTGAACTGCTATCGTTCGCAAATGGATTAAAATCAGGATTAAAATTGATACTAGGTGGAACGATATCTTCAACTGCTTTTTGCGTGATCATATTGCTAAAGCCCGTTTCCTGATCAAAATCTAAAGTAGGCGAAATATTATACCGACCAATAGAACGTTTTACCGCAGATTTCATGATTGCATAGATAGATTTCTCATCTAAATATTTAATTTCTGTTTTGGTTGGATGAACGTTTACATCAATTTTGGAAGGGTCAATTTCGATGAATAGCACATAAAGCGGATAACTGTCATCGGGCAAAAGATCTTCGAAAGCTGAACTTACCGCATGGTTGAGGTAGGGGTCTTTAATGAAACGATTGTTTACAAAAAAGAATTGTTCACCTCGTGTTTTCTTCGCGAAAGCTGGTTTACCAATATATCCTTTTAGGTTAATAATGGTAGTTTCTTCTTCAACTGGCACCAAGCGTTCGTTGTAATTGTTGCCAAAAAGATGCACAATACGTTGTTTTAAATTACCTTTCGGAAGGTTGAAAATCTCGGTACCATCATGATGCAAACTAAAAAATACACCCGGATGAGCCAAAGCAACCCGCTGGAATTCATCGATAATATGACGCATTTCTACCGGGTTGCTTTTTAAAAAGTTCCGGCGGGCAGGCGTGTTAAAAAAGAGGTTTTTAATGGCAATCTGTGTGCCTGCTGGCGTAGCAACAGGTTCCTGAGCCGTTACCATGGCTCCTTCAATTGAAATGCAGGTTCCAATTTCATCTTCATGCCTGCGGGTTTTCATCTCTACCTGCGAAATTGCGGCGATGGAAGCCATGGCTTCACCACGAAAACCCATGGTGCGGATGGCAAACAAATCTTCTGCTTTCTTTACTTTTGATGTTGCATGGCGTTCAAAGCACATTCTGGCATCGGTAACACTCATTCCACAGCCATTGTCTATAATCTGAATCAATGCTTTTCCGGCATCCTTTATTACCAGTTGAATTTTATCTGCGCCCGCATCAATTGAATTTTCGAGCAGTTCTTTTACTGCAGAAGCAGGTCGTTGAACAACTTCTCCGGCGGCAATTTGATTGGCAACAGCATCAGGCAATAAGTGAATAATATCAGTCATGTATTAGGGCAAAGTGAATTCGCTAAATTATGTAAAATAAGCTTAAGGATGTCGATTTGTTTAAAACTCAACATGTAAATGACTTGAGGATTTTGCCGGAAGTTGGCAGCCAGAAGTTTGCAACGGTGATGCAATCTCACTTGTTAACCCAGTTTTATTACTTACATAAAAGTTTAATACGATAGGAAATTTGAACAACCACAAAATTTCCGGCAGGAACAAAGTGTTACGCTTATCTGGTTGATTCCGTATTATCCTGTAGAAACAGTGCGGGTAAGTCATCTTGATTTTACAATAGCAAATGATTTCAATTTTCTATCTTTAACAGTATGAAATCCCTTTTATACATCCCATTGTTTGTTGCTTTATTTACCTCCTGCGTCAAAAAAGAACAAGCCGACCTAATTGTTTACAATGCAGTTGTTTACACTGTTAACAATAGCTTCGATACCGTTGAGGCCTTCGCCGTAAAGAATGGAAAGATTTTGGCTACAGGGTCATCAAAAGATATTCAGACAAAATATCAAGCCAAAGATGAAATTAATGCTGAAGGGAAGTCAGTTTATCCGGGGTTCATTGATGCACATGCGCACTTTTTTGGTTACGGGCAAAGCTTGCAAGCTGCAGATTTACGGGATACCAAATCCTGGGAGGAGATTTTAGAAAGATTAGCCGTATTTGCTAAAACAAATCCTGATGGCTGGTTAATTGGCAACGGCTGGGATCAAAACGATTGGGAGAATAAAGCCTTCCCTACAAATGAAAAGTTAACCGAACTTTTTCCTAACCGACCGGTGTTACTAAACAGAATTGATGGTCATGCTGCTGTAGTGAATCAAAAAGCTTTTGATGCTGCAGGAATAAAAGGCGAGCAAGAACTCATTGGTGGAGATATGCTTACCCAAAACGGGAAACTAACAGGGGTTTTAATTGATAATGCTGTGGGGTTGGTCGATAGTAAAATTCCATCACCTGATGGTAAGTTGGCAGAGAAAATTTTTACCGATGCGCAAACAAACTGCTTTGCTGCAGGATTAACCACGATTGATGATTGTGGTTTGCCTTTTCAAGCCGTTGATTTTATCGAAAAACTGCAAAAGGAAAACAAGTTGAAAATGCGTTTGTATGTAATGCTATCTGATGCGCCACAGAATTATGATTACCTGTTTAAACGCGGAGCGATAAAAACTGATCGTCTGAATGTACGCTCATTTAAGGTTTATGCCGATGGTGCATTAGGATCAAGGGGTGCTTGCTTGTTGCATCCTTATAGTGATATGCCAAATAAGAGCGGATTTCTATTAAGCACTCAAAAGCATTTTGAAGAAGTGGCCGAAAAAATTGCTGCACATCATTTTCAAATGTGTACCCATGCCATAGGCGATTCTGCTAATCGCGTAATGCTGAATATCTATAATAAAGTACTTAAAGGTAAAAATGATAAACGTTGGAGAATTGAACATGCACAGGTGGTGAACTCAAACGATTTTAACCTGTTTGGGAAAGCAAATGTAATCCCATCCGTACAACCCACTCATGCTACTTCGGATATGTATTGGGCCGGACAGCGATTGGGTGCCAGCCGCGTTAAAGATGCTTATGCTTATAAACAGTTGTTAAAGCAAAATGGCTGGATTCCGTTGGGGACTGATTTTCCGGTAGAAAACATTAATCCATTATTAACGTTTTATGCTGCGACAGTGAGAGCAGATGCAAAAGGTTTCCCTAAAGGCGGTTTTCAAATTGAAAATGCTTTGACACCTCAAGAGGCATTGAGGGGAATGACCATTTGGGCTGCAAAAGCTAATTTTGAAGAAAATGAAAAAGGTAGTTTAGAAATAGGAAAATTTGCCGATTTTGTGATCCTTGATCATGATATTTTGAAAGCAACACCTCAAAACATCTTAAAGACAAAAGTTTTAAAAACCTATTTGAACGGAGAAAAAGTATATGATGCGAAATAGATTATTTATTCTGGCAACGGCTAGTTTCTTTAATATTTTATGTTTAATGGCTTGTGCACAAGACCACGCAGCAAATGAAAAAAAACTATCGATAGCGAATAGTATTGCACAAACTACCATTTTGCTAAATAATCAGGATGCTATTATTCCATTAAAATCACTGGAGAAAAAAAACATAGCATCGGTTAGTTTAGGTTTTTCATATAGTTTGATCTTTGATAGTTTGGCCAATAAGTACGATCAAGTTACTCCGTTTTCTGCTACAATGTACAAAGACAGCGTGAATTTGAATAATCTGGAAGATGACTTAAAATATTACAATACAGTTTTGATTTCCATTGATGATCAAAATTCTAATAATGCAAAATACATCAACTTTATCAACAGTATATCTAAAACGAAAAAAGTAATCGTATCGCTTTTCGGCAATGGAACGGCATTAAAATCTTTCGATTTATTGCAGTCGCCGATTATTTGGACAGCTCAAAATACCGCTGATGCTGCAGCTATTGTTCCGCAATATATTTTTGGTGGTATTGCAGCTGAAAATAAATTAACCAAAGCTTTTTCAGCAAAATATACTGTCGGATCAGGTTTTACGACGACTAAAACACGTTTAAAATACACGGTTCCGGAAGATGCCGGGGTAAATTCAAACAGCTTAAAAGAAATTGATGCGATAGCCGCAGAAACCATCAGGGAAAAAGCAGCACCGGGTTTGGTGGTTTTGGTAGCCAAGGATGGCAAAGTCATTTTTAATAAAGCTTATGGTACACACACTTATGATGGCAATTTGCCTGATAAAGTAACTGATATTTTTGATCTGGCTTCGGTAACCAAGGTGACAGCCACTACACCTTCGGTAATGCGTTTATTCGAAGAAGGTAAGTTAAAATTGGATACAAACATTGGTGCTTACATTCCAAAAGCCCGAACCACACCCATGAACAATATCAATGTTCGAGAGGTGATGCTGCATCAGGCAGGATTTATTCCATATATCCCTTTTCACAACTATGTAAAAACAGGAGATTATAGTGTTGATTCTACAGCAGCTTTCCCTACTAAAGTTGCTGATGGCTATTATATCAAAAAAGATTTCTTTAAAGATTTTATGTGGCCTAAAATGCTTAATTCGCCTATCAAAACTCGGGGACAATATGTATATAGCGACATCAGCATGTATGTGATGAAAGATATTGTGGAGCATATTAGTGAAGAGCCGTTGAACCAATATACCTACGAGAATTTTTACAAGCCACTAGGGATGCAAACCGCAGGATTTTTGCCTCGGAACCGGTTCAGCAGAGATCAGATTATTCCAACCGAACAGGATACTTATTTCAGGAAAACACTTTTGGTAGGTTATGTTCATGATCAGGGTGCGGCACTTGCAGGTGGTATTTCTGGTCACGCCGGTTTATTCTCCAGTGCAAATGATTTAGCTATTATTTATCAGATGCTTTTAAATCGGGGTACTTATGGCGGTACGCAATATTTCAAGCCAGAAACGGTTGATATGTTTACCTCTAAACAATCGAATGTGAGCCGTCGTGGTTTGGGTTTCGATCGCTGGGATCCGGATAGCACCAAACATTATCCATCAAATTTAGCTTCGCCACAAACTTATGGACATACAGGCTATACCGGAACTTGCGTTTGGGTCGATCCATCAAGAGGTTTGGTTTATGTTTTCCTTTCCAATCGTGTAAATCCAGGTGTTAGCGAGAAATTGGGTAACTTAAAGATCAGGGGCAGAATTCAGGATGTGATTAATAAGGCAATCGACGAATCGAAGAAATAGTGTAGAATATATTTGTTGTTAGGTAACGTGGCGTCATTATGAGCGGAGCAATCTATTTAGCTTCGGGTTCGTTTCTTTATTCGTAATAATGAACTTTAATTACTCATCATCTAACAAGGTGATGCAATCGCCAGCAAGTTTTTTAATTCTAACATCAAAAGTTTTCAGCGCTTCATTGTTTTTTGAAGTTTGGTAGAGATAGGTAATGATGCCTTTGGTCGAATCATCTGGGTCGCAGGCGTAAGACTTTTCTAAATAGGCTGCGGTTTTGGTGGATAGCTTTTTATAGTCTTCTACCATTTTGCCATAAATTACCACACTCTTTGCATCAACTGCGGCATTCATTTTTTTAATCATCGCCTGACAATCTTTGAAATAGTGATTGCCTAGCGCAAGATAAGGCACATAATAACCAGGTGTCAATTTAATGCTCTTTTCATAATATGGAATCGCAAGATTCATCTGATCGGTTTCTTCATAAAGCCTTGCTAAGTGATAGTTCACACTTCCCGTTTGCTTCTGATTTAGTTCAGATGATCTTTTAATTAATGCTTCTGCTAAATTAATCGCTTTGCTTTTTTCACTGGCTTCCAATCTGATTTGCAGGAAATCCCAATAGAGATCTTTAATGTCTTGAGTTTGCGAGAAGCAGAATTGACAGACTGATAATATAAGGAAGAGCGTTAGGGAGCGTTTTTTCATGATTTAAATTTTGGCCGAAGATAACAATTATGCCGCTAGAATTTAAGCTCAGTTGGCAAAGATAGCAAGTGATAAAAAAGCGAAAGGGCATTATTTTTTGTGTACATCTTTAAATCTGATCATATCAAACAATCTTTGCTCTTTTTCATTATCAAATCCGCATGTGCTCTTGAATTCTTTAGGATTTTCATAAGTGCCAAATAACATATCCCACCAAACAATATCGCCGTAATTATTGCTGTGTTTTTCATATTGATGATGAATTCGATGCATCTCTGGTCGCTGGAAAATATAGCCAATCCATTGGGGCGTCTTCACATTGGTGTGATAGAAAAATTCACCTAATGCTGTGCATAAAGTATAAATTGCTCCAGCTTCAGGATTTAATCCTAACAATGTGTAAACCAACAGACTTCCAATAATGGAATTTACAGTCATTTCCAAGGGATGTTTATAGAAAGATGTAATGACTTCCAAACGTTGCGGACTGTGATGAATTTGATGAAATCCTAACCATAAAAAATCTACCGTATGCCTCCACCGATGCCACCAGTAAAAAATGAATGTTGCAATAAAATAAGCAATAACTCCTCCGATCCAATTGGGCACAAATTGAGATAACTTAAATACAGACACAGAAGAGAACCATTTCTCCCAGGTGAAGCCTGCCAAAACCACAATGCTAAGTTGAATAAAATTAACACCCAAAACCCTGATGGTCCATGTAGAAACGTTTGGCAATTTCCAGCCGGGTTTAATTCTTTCAAGTAAAAAGCAAAATCCGAATACGATAAAAATGATGACTAACATAGATTGAAAATTTATTCATCAAATCTATGAGGAGTTGTTTGGCTGGCTTTTGACAAAAGTCAAAAAATCATTTTTGCTTTCTGATTCTGCTTAATGTTTCTTGAGAAATACCTAAATAAGAAGCAATATGTCCTAAAGACACCCTTTGAAAAAGCTGTGGGGTTCTTTCCAATAACTTATGGTATCGTTCTTTAGCGCTGAACATCCGCAATTCGTTCGCCTGGATTTCATTACGCATGTGATAAAATTCGGTTAATTTCCTTCCAGAAAAGTTGAATTCCATATATTTCAAGTATAATTCATCCAATCTATCTCTTTTTACAGCGATGAGTGTGCAATCTTCGAGGGTTTCGATGTATTCGAAACTAGGCTTGCCGGTGTAAAAGCTATAAACAGAGATCAAAAGCTCGTTTTCAAATAAAAACCAGGTATTTGTCTCTTTGCCATCCTTATCAAGATAAAATATTCGGGCTGCTCCTTTTAAAATAAAATAGATGGTATTACTCCGTTCGCCTGCATTTAGAAGCTTTACTTTTTTGGTAACTTTAATAACTTCGCTATTGGCGATGATGGCTGTTTGAATTTCTTCTTTTAACGGGTAGAGATTATTGAAAAGGCTGAATAGATTTTCGTAATCTGAAGCCGGCAAGTGATCAACCATAAAAAATTCGCTATTAAATTGACAATCCTATTTTGTAAATCACTGTTTTTAACTCCGCTGTATCCCGATCTTCACAGAGCAAAAATTCTACGCCCGAACTGGCTTTCTGGTATAATGAAATTCCCTCAAATTTATGCGATCCCGAAATTCTATGTGAAAAATTAAGTTTGAGCGATTTCAAATCAATACTGCCAATAAAACTTCCTAAAATTTCACCATCTGCATAAGTAGACTTAGTATCTTCTGCTGTCGAGATGAAAAATATGGCATCGTTCACCATTACGGCATCTGTAAATGTTGATTCAACATGATTAATATTGGGCAGTCTGATTGGCTTAAACTCAATATTTGTAGCTTCTGCCAGGTCTTCATCAAAAATACGGAAGGTTCCATTTTTGCCATCACTTCCATTTCCCCGGTTAAATAATACCCAATCTTTACCGGTGAAAACAGCTCCTTCAATATTTAGATTGTCATCATCGAGGTTTGCGATTGCCTTCATTTTACGATAAGTATCCGTTAAATCTTTGCTCACAATCCGCCCTGATTTTGGTTCAAGTTCAATTAATGAATTTCGTTTTGCGGTAGATCCTGAACCTAGAATATAAAACTGATTGGCATATTGGCAGACTACTTCAAAATCTGGCTTTTGTGCTTTAGAAATGTTTTCCAGGCCTTGAACTTTATCACCAGATAAAATCTGGATCTTTCTTAACTTATAGTCCTTTATATTGTATTCATTTAAAAATCCACTATTGTCGCCAATAATATAAAGTAAATTCGGCTGATAGATAATTCCTGAAGCAGAACCAATGCCTTGAATTTCTCTGAATATTTCCAAATGGACTGAATGCATAATTTAAAGTAACAAAAAAAGCATCGAATTAATCGATGCTGTTTATTTTTAGAATCTGAACTTTAGTCTCTAGACTCAGGGCTATTGACTTCGTCCGCCCGACTTCTAACTATTTTTTTAATCCAATTTCTCTTAATCTTTCGTCCAGATATTCACCCGCAGTCATATCGCTATAAGCTTTTGGATGATCGGCATCAATGGTTGATGGCAAACTTGTCAAATCCATATCGCTACGTGGATGCAGGAAAAACGGAACCGAAAAACGAGAGGTTTTCATCAGTTCACGAGGTGGGTTGACCACCCTGTGCGTAGTTGATTTTAACTTGTTGTTGGTTAAACGTTGCAACATATCGCCCACATTTACTACGATATCCGTATGATGTGCTTTTATAGGCAGCCACTCATTGCTGCGGGTTAACACTTCTAAACCATCAGCGCTTGCGCCAATTAAAAGTGTAATCAGGTTAATGTCTTCATGTGCACCTGCACGAACGGCATCATCAGGAATCAACTCCGGATTTTCAATAGGAAAATAGTGAATACCTCTTAAAATTGAATTTCCATTGTGTACATGTTTATCAAAATAATCAACAGGCAATTCCAGATAAGTTGCGATGGCTCGCAATAAATGCGTTCCGTTTTCCTGTAATTTTTTGTAGATGTCGCCTGTAACTTTGTTAAATTCTGGTAATTCTTCCAAAACTTCGTTGTCAGGGTACTCATCCTTCACAGGGTCGCCATCCGTAACCTCCTGGCCAATTTGCCAGAATTCTTTCAAATCGGGTGTTTTGGCACCTTTTGCAGTTTCTTTACCTGCACTGGTATAACCGCGTTGGCCAGCCAATTCAGGTTTTTCGTATTTCCGTTTGGTTTCTACAGGAAGTGAAAAAGCTGTCTTTATGTTTTCGTAAAGTTTATCAATTAATTCCTGACTTAAACCATGGTTCGTGATGGTAACAAAACCTGAATCGTTAAAGGCTCTGCCTAACTCATCAGAAAATTTTTTGCGTTCTTCTTCAGTTCCATTGATGTAAGAACCCAAATCCAAACAAGGAATATACGGTGTAGACATAATTTTATTTTTAATGTTGTACGAATTTAAAAAAGAATTGTTAATAAGTATGGATGAACAAAATATTATGGCTTTAAAAAATTAGTTAGCAGTAGTTTAAGTTATTAACATCAACAATTAAATTCACAAAATGTTAGGTTTGTCATCCAAAATCCATTATTATTCGGTTAGAAACTATGCAAGGTATATTTTCGTAGTATTAGTACAGAAAGCATTTTTTGCTTTAATAATCTACACACACATGAAACGAATAATTTTAATTTTATTATCTGTTCTGGCATTGAACCAGGCACAGGCACAAGGCAAAAAAACAGAAAAAGCAACTTTTGGTATGGGATGTTTCTGGTGTACAGAAGCCATTTTTCAAAGGCTAAAAGGTGTTACAGCAGTAAAGTCTGGTTATGAAGGCGGTCGTTTGGCCAATCCAACCTATGAGGAGGTTTGTACAGGCGCTACTGGTCATGCAGAAGTTTTGGAAATTTCGTACAACCCAATGGTAATTTCATATGATGAATTATTGGAAGTTTTTTGGAAAAGCCATGATCCCACCACTTTAAATCGGCAGGGTGCAGATTCAGGAACACAATACAGATCTGTTGTTTTTTATCATAATGCAGAACAAAAAGCTTTGGCTGATAAATACAAAGCAGCGCTGAATAAAAACAATGCTTTTGGAAAACCTGTAGTAACTGCTGTTGAAGCTGCAAAACCATTTTATGTAGCAGAAAACTATCATCAGAATTATTATTTAAAAAATGGTAGTGAGCCTTATTGCAGGGCAGTCATTTTACCGAAAATGCAAAAATTAGAGAAAATTTTTAAAGCAAAGCTGAAAAATTAATCCTTCAATTATGATGATAGTTAGTAAGATTTTATAATAATCAATTTTTCTATAAATTTTGTCACGGTGAGCTTGTCGAAACGACCTAGTAAGCTAATTTTAAAGGTCCTTCGACAGGCTCAGGATGACATCCGTAACTAATATAGCTAAGTATTTTATTGTTAATTTGAAGTTCAGTTAATTGCCGTACCCTTGTTTAATAAACCGTATTGAAGCGATATCCCCGATTCTTTCTTCATCGGGGATTTAGCGGAAAGACGGGCTGCATTTTCCGATTAGCATTACAGTAGCTTTCCAAAATTGCTTTTTTTGATTTAAGAATTGTCAATTATCCGATTGAGCAATGAAACAATGAAGCATTCCTGAAACTTTACGTTGGTAAATATTACATTTGCAGTATGAATACTGGCTTACAGCTTTACAATACGCTTTCACGTAAAAAAGAACTTTTCCAACCACTAAATGCCGCCCATGTGGGGATGTATGTTTGTGGTCCTACCGTATATAGCGATGTGCATTTAGGCAACTGTCGCACTTTTATTTCTTTCGATTTAATTTTTAGATACCTTAAATATTTAGATTACAAGGTGCGTTATGTGCGTAACATTACCGATGCCGGCCATTTGGAAGGTGATAGGGACGAAGGAGACGATAAGTTTGCAAAACGGGCAAAGTTAGAGCAGTTGGAGCCGATGGAAATTGTACAGAAATACACTTTAGGTTTTCATGATGTATTACGCATGTTTAATACTTTGCCACCGAGTATTGAACCCACCGCTACCGGACATATCATCGAGCAAATTGAGATGATTAAAGTGATTATTGCCAATGGTTATGGATATGAAGTAGGTGGGAATGTTTATTTCGATGTAGAAAAATACAGCAAAGAATATAATTATACCATCTTAACCAATCGCAACTTAGAAGATATGTTAAACAACACCCGTGAATTGGGTGGACAGGATGAAAAACGTGGTCGATTGGATTTTGCGCTTTGGATTAAAGCAAAACCTGAAACTTTGATGCAATGGCAATCGCCCTGGGGGATGGGTTTTCCAGGTTGGCATATCGAATGTTCGGCCATGAGTGCTAAATATCTGGGCGATGAATTTGATATTCATGGTGGCGGAATGGATTTGGCGGCTACGCACCATACCAATGAAATTGCTCAATCAGAAGCTTGCAGCCATAAACAGCCTGCCCGTTATTGGATGCATACGAACATGCTTACAGTAAACGGAACACGTATGTCGAAATCGGCAGGAAACGGTTTTCTTCCTTTAGAATTATTTACCGGTGCGCACCCGCTCTTGAGAAAGGGCTATAGCCCGATGACGGTTAAATTTTTCATGTTGCAGGCACATTACCGCAGTACTTTGGATTTTTCTAACGATGCGCTTGATGCTTCGGAAAAAGGTTTTCGGAGATTAATGGCGGCAGCCGGTTTACTGGATAAATTGACGGTTTCTGAACAAAGTGATTTTGATATTGATGCATTGAAAGAAAAATGTATTGCTGCCATGAATGACGATTTTAATAGTCCGATTTTAATAGCCGAACTATTTGAAGCGGTAAGGATTATCAATACGGTTTATGATGGCAAAGCAAAAATCTCTGCTGAATCATTAGAAAAATTGAAAGCATTAATCAATGATTTTGTTTTTGATATCCTCGGGTTAAAAGATGAGGATGCCGGCAGCAATGACCTGAACGGTGTTTTAGAAATGGTAATCGACTTGCGGACTGAGGCTAAGGCCAACAAAGATTATGCTACATCAGATAAAATTAGAATCGGCTTACAGGAATTGGGCATTCAATTGAAAGATAGTAAAGAAGGAACGACCTGGAGTAAGGTTTAGTCTGGTTTTTGAAGCGGACTTAAATGTTACCATCAATCATTTTTGAGTACTGATTGAATCATTCTTTTAAGGGGAACACGCCACTACAAAGTAAGGGATAATCTTCTGGTAAGCTAAGTCATTAAAGTTGTTGGCAGCGTTGCCACATTCCTTTATTATCTCTATAAGAACAAAATTTAACAATGAACAAAAAACTTTTATTCCTGTGCTTAATCTTATTAATAGGGTTTCAGGCTTGTAAAAATAAATCCAGTCAAACTACAGAAAATGAAGCAGATGCTGTTGTTAAATTAGTATCTCCAGATTTTAATTCCGATAGTGCTTATGCCTATGTAAAGGCTCAGGTTGATTTTGGTCCGCGAATTCCGGGTACAATTGCACATCAAAAGTGTGCTGATTATTTGGTTTCAAAATTGAAATCATTTGGTGCAGAGGTGAAAATTCAAGGAGAAAAAACCCAGACCTATGATGGGAAAACTTTTCAGCTTAAAAATATTTTAGCCAGTTTTAATCCTGAGAATAAAACCCGCGTGTTAATTAGTGCGCATTGGGATGCCCGTCCTTTCTCAGATCAGGATGCCGATCCAGCGAATCAAACAAAAGCATTCGATGCGGCAAACGATGGTGGGAGTGGGGTTGGAGTGATTTTAGAAATGGCTCGTCAGATCCAGCAAAAAGCTCCTAATGTGGGTATAGATTTTGTATTGTGGGATCTGGAAGATTATGGCAAATCGAATGACGAAACGCCTGACGAAACCACCTGGTGCTTAGGTTCACAGTTTTGGGCTAAGAATGCAATCGCAACCGGCTATAAAGCTGCTTATGGTATCAACCTTGATATGGTTGGCGGCGGAAATGCTCAATTTACGCAAGATGAAATTTCCCGTCAGTCGGCGCCAGAAGTTGTAAACCGTGTTTGGGATATTGGAAACGAAATTGGTTATTCTTCGTACTTCGTTCGTATTCCAAGTGGAAACGTTGTTGATGATCATTTCTGGATGAACAAAGCCGGGGTGCCGTCAATTGATATTCTGCACTATAATGATAACAGTGGCTTCTACATCAACTGGCATACGCAGCTGGATAACCTGGCCAATATTGATAAAAATACGTTGAAAGCAGTCGGACAAACCGTACTCGAAACCATCTACAGGGAAAAATAAAAATGTGTAATTGTTAATTACTTTTAAAAGCACAACCTTCAAAAAATTTTATATTCGCCAAACATATATCTATAACTCATAATGAAACAATTATTTTCTACTGCAATATTATCTCTTTTGGCCATTGGTGCATTCGCACAGAAGAATGATGGAACCACAAAATCACTGGTAAACGCAGAAAAAGATTTCGCAAAAGCTATTGCAAAAAATGGAGATAAAGAATCTTACCTTGAATATTCATTAGCAAGTGCTTTGGTTTTCAGACCGAATCCGGTAAATGTAAAAACTTTTTATAATGCACAAAGCAAAGGTGAAAACTCAGTAAGTTGGGAACCAAACCTGGCGAAAGTTTCTCGTAGTGGAGATTTGGGTTTCACTACTGGGCCTTACGCTCTTGATGGCGCAAAAAAAGAATACGGACAATACTTATCTATCTGGAAGGCAGAGAATGGTAAATGGAAATTGGCAATTGATGTTGCTACCTCAAGTAACAAACCTCTAGATAAAGTAACGCCAAAATTTGTAGAACCTAAAGATCATGTTGCGCCGAAATTCTTAAACGAAAAAGAACTTAAAGCAGGCAAAGACATTATTACCACCACTGAAAAAACGCTTAATACATTGCTTAAAACACATGGAATTGCCGCGTTTGGTGGTTTCTTAACTGAAGATGCCCGTTTATTGTTTCCTGGCAATGAAGCCATTAATGGTAAAGGAAAAATCATCTCGTTTTACAATGGAATGATTAGTAAAATTAACTTAAAAACTACTGGTGTAGATAAAGCAATTGGAAGTGATTTAGCTTATACCTACGGCGTAGCCACTATTGATTATAAAGCTGACTTACGCGAAAGCTTTAATTATGTTTTTGTTTACGAAAAAGCTGCTGATGCAAGCTGGAACTTAATTGTTCAGGCATTTGTACCTGCTGAAAGATAAATTAACAATGTGAATTAAAAAGGGCTCTCTGTAATAAGAAGCCCTTTTTTTATGTGCTTTATGATTGTATTGCAGGTCGGTTTTGTTTAGCCCCGATTGCAGCGAACACGAATCCCGATTTCTCGGGAGAGTAAAGCGAAAAGCGGGAACAAACTTTAAAATGAGCAAAGTTTTTGCGCTTCAAAAAATATAAGAATTAACCATTTTGCGTTTTATGTTTATGAATAAAAAATTACATATTTTACTCGTTTTACTGTTTATTATTTTTCAGGTTTCTGCCCAGAGGAAAAAGTTTGATATACAAGGAAAAGCCGGTGCCCGTGGCATAATGCCCGAAAATACCATTGAGGGAATGCTTAAGGCGTTAGATTTAGGGGTTACAACTTTAGAAATGGATGCCGTGATTTCGAAAGATAAGAAAGTGGTTTTGTCACAAGAGCCTTATTTTAACAATGAAATTTCATTAATGCCCAATGGAAAACCCATTTCTTTGAAAGACCAAAAGAAGTATAACATCTACAAAATGGATTATGACGAGGTTAAAAAGTTTGATGTGGGGAGTAAGGTTCATGGTCGTTTTCCAGGTCAGGTTAAATTTAAAGCTTACAAACCTTTGCTTGCAGAAACCATTGATGCAGCAGAGGCTTATGTAAAGGATAAAAGGCTACCAAAACCTGTTTATAGTATTGAAACTAAAACGATCAAGAATGGCGACAATGATTTTCACCCGGAACCTGCTGAATTTGTGGAGCTGATTATGGAAATTGTAAACGCAAAAAAGATTACTAAACGTGTAATTATCCAATCTTTTGATATGCGGACATTACAATATCTGCATGAAAAATATCCGAAGATACAGACTTCGCTGTTGATTGATGAGAAAGAGCCTTTTGAAGATTATATTGATAAATTAGGATTCAAACCGACAATTTATAGTCCATACTCGGTTTTAGTTGGAAAGGGATTGGTTGATCGCTGTCATGCGATGGGTATTAAAATCATCCCGTGGACGGTAAACAGCCTGAAGGATATTAAATACTTCATGAGTTTAGGTGTAGATGGTGTGATTACCGATTTCCCAAATTTAATGGGGCAATTAAAATAGCTACTTCAAACAAAAAGCGTTACAATGTTAGTTGTAACGCTTTAGTATTTTTTTCGACCTGTTGAAAACAATAAAATTTTCAACTTTGCACATTTAGCTTAATAATTAATGGTGCGATGATTCTGCTTCTTCAGCTTTTGAATGTGGTTTCTCTGTTTCGTGATGACCTGAACCTTCTGGTGCATGAACAAAGATTGGTCTAGTGAAAGCCACAAGAAGGATTAAAACAATAATCCAAGCTGTTAATGGTAATGCCCAAATGCCTTTTGTTTGCTGAACTGGTGCGTGTGAATCGTGAGCTGACATGTTAAATATTTTTGTTTTGAAATTATGCTTTGTAATTGCCATAAAGATAGCAACTATTTTAAAATTAACATATGGATTTGTGTACTTATTCCATAAACATAGGACTCTAACGCTAATCGCTGAATTGAATCAAGGCTTTTTCAATTTGGCGCCTGTGACGTAAAACATGAACAATCGCATGTTCCATCATTTGTTCTACATCGTATTGTTGGCCCCATCTGGTATTTATTTTTTTTGAAGAATCAAATTCTTCCAATTGAATATTCGGGTTTTGAACAAAGACATTTTCTGTATAGGCCATAGCTTCTTTTAGTCTCGAAATGTATTCATCTACATGTAGAAAAAGCATCCTTGGCGGTCGTTCAGTTTTTAAGCCAATAACATTTTCGATGTAAACGGCATAACTGAAAATGGATGATGTGACATGTGTTAAAATGGTTTGAATAGAAAGGCAATCTGGGTTTTCACTTTCAGGCGCAATAGTCTTCATGAGATGCGCAGGTGAAATCAGCTGAATAACTTCAATCAGTTCATTCGTTGCTTTGTGATACTCATCCATTAAAGCAGCGAATGCACCAGAAAGTTTATGATTGTCAGACATTGAGTAAATATAGATTTTTTACTTTTCGTTTTTGTTGTATTCAATCTTGGGCTAATCTAAAACTGTTTAGGTTTTAATTTTTGACTGGCAAGATCAACTACTTCCGCAATTCGTTTGGCTTTAGTTTCCGGTCGCTTGGCGAAAGCGATCCATTGCAGAATCGCTTTTCTGATGGATTTACTCAAGGTTAGAAAAAATGCCTTTGCTTCGGGTTGCCTGCTAAATTCAACTTCCAAATCATGTGGTATAACCAGTTCTTCCACATCATCTAGAATCGTCCATGAACCGTTCTCTTTCGCCCGGATAATACTTTCGTGGCCAGCTGTAGTCATCAATCCAGCCTCTATCAATTCCAAAACCTTCGCTTTATTAATTTTAGACCAGGTACTTCTAGGTTTTCTTTTGGTGAAAAACTGAATATACCTTTCATGATCTATTGATTTTCTAATGCCATCAATCCAGCCAAAGCATAAAGCTTCTTCAACCGCTTCGCTCCATGATATTGTTGGAATATTTGCACTCTTTTTATACTGCACAAGCCAGACCGCTTGCTTCGAAATGTGATGTTCGCTTAACCATAATCTCCACGCTTGTCGGCTTGCTGGATAGAAAGTTTCAATTTCTTCACTTATCATAGCTTTTTATGCATTGAATTGTCTCAAATGATGATCAAAATGTTTCCACTGCATGGTTGCCCATTCTGTTGGTGTAAGTTTACCAAAAAATGCGTGAATATTGGTCGTGCATTTTTCCGGGCCTCCCTCCGCAAATTGTTTAACTTGTTTAATCACTTTAGCTTTTTCCGCTTCAAAATCAGGATTTCCGGTAATGATATAAGTTTGGTCCGTAGCGGAATTTTTAGGGAAAGGTTTTTCGCCAAAAAAAGTTGGTTTTAATAATATACCAAAGAGCCTTGCTACTATTCCAACTCTTTCAGATGAAGTGATGCCCATCGCTGTTTCTAGTGATGCATTACAATGCGCCAGCATCTGATTAACATTCATTTTTCCCCACTGCTTTGTTGCATCCGGTGATAGTTTTTCCAGTCTGGATAGGATTTGAGCAGAATCGCCAGCATTAAATAAATTGTTCATTTTTTTAATTGATTTACGTTTATACTGCAAAGTTAAAACGCCCATTGACAGCCCTGTGTCAGGGGTGTAACCAATTAAGAAAATTTATCGAAAAATTGCTGCAAAGTGAGTGGGTGAGGACTGAATTTTTCGTTCATTAGCTGGAGTTTCTGGATGCGATCAAGACGAAAATATCTGAATTCTTTACGTAGACGGCACCACGCCACCAGCAGCCAGTTTTGAGTGCTTAGTAAAGCAAATGGTTCAATTAATCTGATGGACGATTTACCCGTTTCATTCACGTATTCTACTTCAACCAAAAGAAAATTCGTAAGGGCGAACTGTAAATCAGACAAGTTATTGCTGCTTCTTTCATTATTGAAGTTTTCCGCAAATCTCGTTCGCTCGGTAAGCAAATTGGCTTTATCTTTCTGACTATGCTTCAGCACCGCTTTTATTTTATCTATCGCTTCCGAATAATCTTTGATGAAAGAGGTGTCCTTATTTTTCAAAACCAATTGTTCGGCAAGAATAAGTGCATTGGCCTGGTTTTCGGTAAACATGATGGGCGGAATACGATATCCTTCCATTAATGAATATCCTTTGCCATCTTCCATTAAAATGGGTACGCCAGCCTTTTCCAGGGCTTTTATGTCTCGATAAATAGTTCGGATACTTACGCCAAATTTCGTTGCTAATTCTGGTGCAGTGAGAAGCCTTTTAGTTTGAAACTGCGTTACAATAGCAGTCAATCTGGAAAGGCGTTTGGTGTCGTGATCAAGCATTACCCAAATTTAGCTAAATGTGATCAATCTTATTTAATAAGAATAGCGGTTGAAGATGGAATTATAACAAATCTTTAATGATCTTTTCTATCGATAATCCTTCTGCTTCAGCACGGTAATTTCTAACGATACGGTGGCGAAGGATAGGTTCGGCAACTGCCTGCACATCTTCAATATCAGGCGCATATTTACCTGATATTGCAGCATGGCATTTTGCGCCTAACACCAGGAATTGTGAAGCTCTTGGCCCGGCACCCCAGCTGATGTATTTATTTACCGCATCTGTTGCAAACTCACTGTTCGGACGGGTCTTTGAGGCCAGTTTAACAGCATATTCTAAAACGTTATCTGTTACCGGAATATCACGAATCAGCTTTTGGAAAAACTGAATATCATCCGCATGAATAATTTTTTCCAGCTGAATGGTTTTGTTGCTTGTAGTGTTTTTTACAATATTCAATTCATCTGCAAATGCAGGATAATTTAATTGAATATTAAACATGAAACGATCCAATTGTGCTTCAGGTAAAGGATAAGTTCCTTCTTGCTCAATCGGATTTTGCGTAGCCAGAACGAAAAAAGGTTTTGGTAGCGTATGGGTTAATCCGGCTGCGGTAACCGATTTCTCTTGCATGGCCTCTAATAGTGCTGCTTGAGTTTTTGGAGGCGTACGGTTAATCTCATCAGCTAAAATAATGTTTGAAAAAACAGGCCCCTTGATAAACTTAAAGTGCCTGTCTTCTCCTAATATTTCCGCACCGATAATGTCACTCGGCATTAAATCGGGCGTAAATTGAATCCGGTTAAAATCTAAATCCAGAACCGAAGCAACAGTTTGAACGAGTAGTGTTTTTGCCAGCCCGGGTACGCCAACCAACAAACAATGTCCGTTGGAAAAAATGGCGATTAAAACGGATTTAATGATATCATCTTGCCCAACTACAACCTTACTAATTTCGGTTTTAATTTTATTAAAGGTAAGATGTAAGGCATCAACGGCTTCTACTTCGTTTTTATACTGCATTCGTATTATTTTGCGGCTGTGGCGGTTTTAGTCCAAATTTTTAATTCATCGCAGGTATTAAATTCGTCGTCAATTTTAATATAAGTGCTTTCACGACGTTTTTCAAACCATTCGCTTAAAGTACGATTAATTTTATCACTTTGTGCTGCGTCTCTGATTTTTGGAAAATCCTGAGCCATATTTGCTTTGTGTGGTGGTATTTTCGATTTTAAATAAAGCAAGCGATAACCTTGTTTACCATCAGCCGCAGTGTATAAATCAGGTTTAGAAATGCCGCCAATTTTCATGGTATCAATTACCAAAAATACAGATGGATCTAATTTATCAATTGGAATAAACGTGGTTCTGGCCTGAACATTCTCTGCGTTTAACATCATACCACCATTATATTTAGACTCTTTGTTATCTGAGTAAATGTTTGCTGCGGCAGCGAATGATAATTTGTTAGCAATTACTTTATTGTAAACACTATCAGCATGCAGCTTTAAACGCGTTAAACTTTCTGGTGTTGTTACGGGTCTGATTAAAATATGGCGGGCGTGAACCTGTTCACCACGACGTTCAATTACCTGAAGGATGTGGAATCCAAATTCAGTTTCAAATACAGGAGAAATCTCGCCAGCTTTAAGTTTAAATGCCCAGGCCGTAAATTCTTTAGCCATCATGCTTCTATCGAAGAAACCTAAATCTCCTCCATCTGCAGATGATCCCGGATCTTCCGAATAGGTTTTTGCTAAAACGCCGAAGTCATCACCACCCTTAATTCTCAATCGCAACGCTTCAATTTTATCGCGGAACCTTTGTTTCTCTGCTCTTGATAATTTCGGATCCAATATAATCTCCCCAACTTCAACTTCTGTGTTAAACTCAGGAATACTATCGCCTAATGATTTGAAGTATTTTTCAACTTCCATCGGCGTTACGTTAATGTTTTCTGTGATTTTAGCCTGCATTTTTTGAGCGATTAAACCATCTTTAATAGTTGGTCTCATCTCATCTTTATATTGCAAAACCGATTTGTTCAAAAACTGTTCTAGGCGTTCTTGTCCGCCGGCACGCTGCATCATCGAGCGCATACGTTTATCAACCTCATCATCAACCTGTCCGTCTTCAACCATTACAGAGTCGATTTCAGCTTGTTGTTTCAATAATTTTTGTGTTAAGGTATTTTGTAAAATTCTACACTTGATACTTTCATTAGGTGGGTTTCCCTGGTAAAGATATTGTGTGTATTCCTGGTTCAAATCAGAAAGCAGGATAATATTATTACCTACCACAGCAGCAACTTTATCAATGTTATGTTTTCCTGGCTGGGCATAACTGTTTAAAAATAAGCAAATTAATGCTGTTGCTACTAAAAAAAACTTCTTCATTCTATTTATTATATTTTGCAAATTTAATACTAATCTTTAATCAATGCACTTTACTGTTTGGCGAGTTTTCGTAACTCATTTTCATTGATTTTAATCTGGTGTTTTTGTCTAAGCCCGTTAAGCCAGCTTTCTTCAAGGGTTTGCTGATAATCTGCAATAACCTGACCTCTGATTTCACTTAAGGGTTTATTGTAGTTATTTTGGTTTTTATTGTAAAAATCATTTATCGCCTGCTCATCTTCTTGTGCCTTGTTCCAGATTTTTTGTTCTGATACATTAAACATCAATACACCTTCCCGGTATTCGTTAAGCAAAAAATCCTGATCTTTATGAGCAGTATTTGCCTTTTTATGGTGCATCAATGCCGTTTCATAAGTCTTTACCTCTTCCTGGTAAACTGGATTTTTATCCAAACCCATTTCTCTGGCATCTAACACCTTAAGTTTAAAGTTTATATAGAGATTTAAATAGTTCTGTAAATTGGCGTAATCAGCACTCACATTTCCATTATGACTCTTTTTGTATGCCCACAAAAATTCTTTTGCACTTATGGATTTTCCATTAATTACGGCTACGTTTTGAGCAAACGAGCAACCGAAAATAAAACTGAAAATTAAGAAGCAGTAAGCCTTTTTTAAGCAGAGCACTCTATAAATTTTAAAGGATAAAAGTAACAATTAGCGGCGCTATTATAAGATATTTAACTAATTTTAACAGAAATTATTATCCGGCAAAAATACGAATGGAAAACCAGGTTACCAACAATGCGAATGCTTTACGTTTATTTTTTACTGACGATGTTTTTTTAGTGAAAGATGAAACTGTTGAAATAGCGGCTGTTGATAGTAAAAATGCCGTTTCAGAGAACTTTTCAGCTGAAGATCATATAGTTCAGCAAAGTGCTTTACAACCAAAAGTTGAGTCAATCGTGGTTGAAAAACCTGAAGAAGAAACTAAAAGTTACGTTTCTAGTGTGGAAATTCCTCCTGTTGTAGCTGAACCCAAGACGCCTAAAAACTTTAAATATTTGGGTGGAAACAAAAAATCGGTTTTGATTTTGGTAAACGATCAGCTTAATGAGGTAAGTACCGAACAGGGAAGGGATTTGCTTAGAAAGATTGTGAAGGCGGTAGATCTTGGCACACCTGATTTTGCGATCGTAAATTATGCCCAATACCGGGGAACAGATTACCTGGAATTTCATGCGTTTTTCAAGCCGGTTACAATGCTTTCATTCGGGGTAGAAATCACTGATTTGAAATTAAATCTGGTTTGGCAGAATGAGATTATTAACCATGGCAATACAAAAATCATCTTTGCACCAAACCTGCACCAACTAGATAGCGATCTGACAGCGAAAAAGCTACTTTGGGCAAACCTGCAGAAAATTAAGTAGTTTATATCAAAATTTAGGCGCACGTATCTACATATATTTCATTTCCGACCATCCATCAGTGTGTACGT
>NZ_AJLG01000070.1 GCF_000258495.1 Pedobacter agri PB92 | reverse complement strand
ACGTACACACTACAACAAGAGGCAATTAACGAAGCTGTTTTCTGACGGATCACATCAAAATATAAATCCTCAGAAATATCCATCTTGCGCACTTTTTCTACTTGCAGTAACTCGCCCTCACTCATCTGTTTCACGGCCTCAGATACTATCTGTAACAATCGGTGTTCATTATTGTTTACCGAAAGCAATAAACCTTTAGCCAATAAATAATCGCCTACTAAAACAGCGATTTTATTTTTCCATAACGCATTGATGGAGAAAAACCCACGTCGTTCGTAGGCATTATCTACCACATCATCATGCACTAAGGTTGCAGTATGCAAAAGCTCTACCAATGCAGCCCCACGATGGGTAGATTCGGTAATTCCACCGCATAACTTCGCGGCAAAAAACACGAACATTGGCCGCATTTGCTTGCCTTTTTGCTTTACAATATAATGGGTAATCCTATCCAGCAATGGCGCATCGCTGTGCATAGATTCTTTAAAGGTTTTTTCAAACGCTTTAATATCGGCTGCTATAGGTTTTTTTATCTGATCGATTCCCGGCATTAAGTCGAAAAATTTTGACTGCAAACTTAACTTAATTTCCCATAAAAAGGTAATGCTTAATGTCATTATTAGGGTTTTGGAAATGAAAGGAAACAATCTTAATTCCTTCAGTCCTGCTCTACGCTTTATACCCGTGTAAGTCATTGCCGATTGTTCGGCAAAGAACGGCTATGTTCGCTTCGATCAGGTTTAGTAACAATGTTTGTTGCAAGTAAAAACCCCTCAAATTCAAAACCGTAATGCATAAATATTCTTTGTTATATCATGCAAAAGTTTACATTTATTGAAGGTTTGTTTTTAAATGAAAAAGCGTTACAAAGTCTTAATTGGAATTTCAGCACTGCTGGTTGTGAGTTATTTGCTTGGTCCAAAACCAAAAAAACCCTTGTACAATGCAGAGTTAGTAAAAGTTCCTGATTTACAAGATTTGGATGGCTATATACAAAACATTGAAAGTTTAAATAAAATTAAGCCCGAAAACGAAGCAGAAATTATTTGGGCCGACCCAATACTTAAGCAACAAACTGAATATGCAGTAGTTTACTTACATGGCTTCTCCGCATCAAAAACCGAAGGAAATCCAGTACATCTGAATTTAGCGAAGGCACTTCATGCCAATTTATATCTAGCCCGGTTGGCTGATCATGGTGTAGATACTATTGCACCGATGCAGTTTTTTACTGCCGATCGGCTGTGGGAAAGCAGTAAACTGGCTTATGCCATCGGTCAAAAATTGGGCAAAAAGGTAATCCTGGTAGGTACATCAACCGGCGGAACTGCCGCTTTGAAATTAGCCGCCACTTATCCTGAAATCAATAGCTTAATCCTGCTTTCTCCAAATGTAGCCATCAATGATAAAAATGCCTGGCTGTTAAACGATCCTTGGGGTTTGCAAATTGCCCGTTCGGTTTTGGGCAGCGACGAACGTAAAGTTGATGGCAGAACAGCAGAATATAAAAAATACTGGTATACCAATTACCGAATTGAATCACTGGTAGAATTACAGGAATTCGTAGAAAGTACCATGCAAAAATCTGTTTTCGAAAAAGTGAAACAACCCGTTTTAATGCTTTATTATTATAAAAACGAATTGGAGCAAGATCCGGTTGTTCGTGTTGATGCCATGCTCAAAATGTTCGGTGAATTAGGCACTCCGGAAGATTTAAAAAGAAAAATAGCTATTCCAAACGCAGGAAACCACGTTTTGGGTTCTTACATTACTTCAAAAGACTTACCCAGTGTAGCTACTGCAATTGATAATTTTGTCGATAATGTTTTAAAAGTACCTATCCTATAAATGATGAATAAATCGAAATCCTTTCTAATTGAATTTGGCTGGCTACTCCTGTCGGCTTTGATTACAGTATTAGTACTCACATTAATGTTTGGAAAAGATGCCTTTCAAAAAAATCTTGGTATCGACCTTCATGATACTTATTTTGTTACTCCATCAATACCCGTATATGTAACATTATTCATTATTGTAGGTTTTATCATTTATTACATTAAAGAGTTTCGAAAAAAATTTAGCAGAAAAACACAAAATTTAATAACCATCATTTTGGGGCTGCTATTTCTTGTTTCACTTACCCGCATTAGCCAGGTTGTTTCATCCTTCAAAGGAATGGAAGCCGCTTATAAGAGTCAAAGTCAAAATGAGTCAACTGCCCAGGGCTGGAAGGTGTATCCGTCATTGCCAAATTTAAAAACATCTGCCCCTCAAAGCACTGTGTCACGCTATACAATCCTGGAATATTTGATGATACTTGTGCAAGTGATCATAGCATCATTGTTATTAAAACTGGGTTACGACTGGGGTAAGTCGCAAAGAGATAAGTCTGTAATTTTAGAGCGTGTTTAAAAACCTTTACTATTTGCCAGTCTGATTATGCTATTTTCCGACAATATTTTTCAAGATCATTTCTGCATGTACTCTGGAATTTTCAATAAAAAGTTTGTGCGTATCTAATCCGCCGCATACTACGCCTGCCAAATACAATCCTTTTATATTCGTTTCCATGGTTTCTTCATTGTAAACCGGACATAAACTTTCTGGCAAATCTATTCCAAACTTTCTTAACATTGAAAAATCTGGCTGGTAACCTGTCATGGCAATTACGAAATCATTAGGAATGGTTTTAATTCCCTCTGGCGTTTGAATATCAACCTCACCTTCTCGGATTTCGAGTAACTGAGAATGGAAATGAGCGGTGATAGCACCTTCCTTAATTCTATTTTCTATATCAGGTCGCACCCAATATTTTACATGCGGGCCCAATTCTTCACTACGTATAAGCATTGTAACATTGGCCCCTTTACGGTATGTTTCCAAAGCTGCATCAACGCCTGAGTTATTTGCGCCCACCACTAATACATTTTGAAATGCATATAAATGTGGATCTTTATAATAATGTGTAACTTTTGGCAAATCTTCTCCCGGAACATTCATTAACAAGGGAACATCATAAAAACCGGTCGCCACGATTACATTTCCGCTGGTGTAATTCTCCTTAGCAGTTTTTATTTTGAAAATAGCAGACTCATTCTTTTCAACTTCGATTACCCGCTCAAAAAGATTGATATTCAAATCAAATTTCTCAGCCACCCTGCGGTAATATTCCACGGCTTCATTACGATTCGGCTTTGGATTGATCGTAACGAACGGTACGCCTCCAATTTCCAGCTTTTGCGACGTGGAAAAGAAAGTCATGAAAACGGGATAATTGAATAAGCTGTTTACTAAAGCGCCTTTTTCAATAATGAGGTAACTAAGATTTGCTTTTTTTGCTTCGATTGCACAAGCCATCCCGATCGGACCAGCGCCAATGATGATGATATCGTAATGATTTTGATCTTTCATTTCAGTTTTATCTGTCGATTGAGATTGCTTCGTGCCTCGCAATGACGATAGCGTTAAACTTTCATTGCTTTACTTGGACAAGCAAAATCGGTTCTTTTTAAGCCTGTATTTTTAATGGCTCCGTAACCTCCGGCAACATCGATCACATTTTCTACCCCACGCGATTTTAAAATAGAGGCCGCAATCATCGATCTGTAACCACCTGCACAGTGAATGTAATAAGTTGCTTCAGGATCGATTTCTCCCATCCAGTCATCAATGAAATCTAATGGTCTGCTTAAAGTAAATTCCAAATGCTCTGATTCATATTCGCCCGGTTTACGAACATCTAAGGCTATGATTTCATTGTCCTGAACAGCCAATTCAAAGGTTTCTGCAGAAATGGTTTCAATCGTATCAATTTCCTTTCCCGCGTCCGTCCAGCGCTCAAAGCCTCCATCTAAGTATCCAATGGTATGATCGTAACCTACCCTGGTTAATCGGGTAATACTTTCCTGTTCCTTGCCTTCATCGGTTATTAAAAGAATGGGTTGTTGTAAATCCGTAATCAGGGCGCCTACCCAAGGTGCAAACTGGCCATTTAAACCAATATTGATGGAATTTGGAATAAATCCTTTTGCGAAAAGCTGCGGATCACGTGTATCCAGTAAAATGGCTCCTGTTTGGTTCGCCGTATTTTCAAAAGCCTGAGGCGTTAAGGCATTTAACCCCTTTTCGTAAACGTCATCAATACTATCCACTCCGCCTTTATTCATGGCGGCATTTTTAGCAAAATATTGTGGAGGCGGCATTATACCATCGGTAACCTCTTTTATAAATTGTTCTTTGGTTTGTGCCTTTAGCGCATAATTTACTTGCTTCTGATGTCCTAAAGTATCAAAAGTTTCTTTACTCATGCTCTTTCCGCAAGCAGAGCCTGCACCATGAGCCGGGTAAACAATTACATCATCTGCTAAGGGCTTAATTTTTTCACTCAAGGAATCGTAAAGCATTCCTGCTAAATCTTCCATGGTTAAATTTCCTTTTTTGGGCTAAATCCGGTCTGCCCACATCGCCTATAAAAAGGGTATCGCCACTGAAAATGCAATGATCTTTTCCATTTTCATCAGTAAGCAAATAGGTTGTAGATTCTAAGGTATGTCCGGGTGTGTGTAGTGCAGTGATGGTGAGATTGCCTATTTTGAATTGCTCTCTATCTTTGGCAATGTGCGATTCAAATTCAGTTTTTGCTGTTGGCCCGTAAATAATTTTAGCGCCAGACTTTTCAGCCAGATCTACATGACCCGAAACGAAATCAGCATGAAAATGTGTTTCAAAAATATATTTGATTGTGGCCCCAGCTTTTTCAGCTTTCTTTAAATAAGTTCCAACTTCTCTCAGCGGATCTATAATTGCAGCTTCGCCATTACTTTCTATATAATATGCAGCTTCAGCTAAACAACCGGTATATATTTGTTCTATTTTCATTTTCAAAATATCGAGTAAAAAGTATCAAGATTTGAGACTTAACTTATCCTCATTGCTAGCAAAAATAGGGCTAATTAATAAAAACCGAAATGATTGTAGTCATAATTGCAGAAGTTTTACTTATTAATACATTATAACGATCGTTGTAATTTTTGAAAACGATCGTTTCAACAATATGGCTCCAGCAGTCCCGCCATTCACTACAATCTTTTAATAAATGGCTGCAGCAAGTTTTTAGCGCAGTTTATTCCATGGCCTTTGAGACCGAAATACTCAGAAGTTGGTACTGATTAAAAGGATTTACGTTGCTGTCGGGTTTATTGCCGAACGGTTGTTTAGCAAGGCGTAGCAGGCAGTTTCTGTGTGATTAAACCTGATAGCAGTAAAATCCTTTTTTGTTGTAAATCAATCAGGTTAATGCTGCCATTCATAAAAAAGATCGAACGGATAGCAGGACGAACATTAAAAAACGCTACTGCAATTGCTTTCCAAAAAAATTAATCTTTGGTCAACTCACCCCTGAGCGATTCGTCCATCAATTTTCTACTTTGCTCTAGCGGCAGGTTAAGCCCCAAAACATACATCAGCTTAGTAGCCGCAGCCTCAAAAGTTACATCGTATCCACTAATAATCCCCATTTTTAATAGCTCACGACTGGTTTCATAACGACCTAGTTGAACTGAACCTTTTTTGCACTGGGAGATATCAAGAATAATTTTCCCACTTAATATCGCCTGGCGAAGACTATCTAAAAACCATTGGGCAGTGGTGGTGTTGCCTGATCCAAAAGTTTCCAAAATAATGGCATCGACTTTTGAATCAGTGATTGCAGATACCGCCTGAGGCGTGATTCCTGGATATAATTTCAAGACCCCAATGTTTGGATTGAAATTGGTGTGAAGCGTTAACTCACCTTCAGGGGCTTTCATCACATAGTTGGTATTAAACTGTAAGTGCACACCCGCTTCGGCCAAAACCGGGTAATTTGGCGATCGGAAAGCCTCGAACTTTTCGCTGTTATATTTTATAGACCGATTTCCCCTGAATAATTGGGCATCGAAATAAATACAAACTTCCGGGAACAGTGATTTACCATTTTCCTTGGTAGCGGCAATTTCCAGTGCGGTAATTAAATTCTCTTTTGCATCGGTTCTGATTTCGCCAATTGGCAATTGTGAACCCGTTAAAACCACCGCTTTACCCAAATTTTCTAGCATGAAACTTAATGCAGAAGCGGTAAAAGCCATAGTATCTGAACCATGAAGAATCACAAAACCATCATATTGATCATAATTATCCCGAATCAATTCAGCTAAAGTTTTCCATATCTCGGGATCCATGTTTGATGAATCTAAAACCGGGTTAAAGGAATGAACATCCAACTCATAATCTAAACGGCTCAATTCCGGAACATTCTGTTTAATCTGCTCGAAGTCGAAAGGAATTAGCATTCCATTGCTGGGGTCGTTAACCATACCGATGGTGCCACCGGTATATATTATAAGGATCTTGGTCATTTGGTTGGTTGGTTGCTCAACGCAAAGAAAGCAAAAAAAATATAAATGATTTAGGATAATTTTAATATTGATAATTACTTAATATAAATTGCAGGCTAAATTATGAAATTTACAATATAAACCGTTGAAATTGAAATAATGATTATAACTGTTATAAAAACGGATATAAATTAATTATTATTTATTCAATAGATATTGATTTTGAAATTGGGCACAGCATGAAGATTTGAGGTGAATCAAATACCAAACACCTTTTTGGAGTTCTCTGTCGTTACCTTTGCGATTTCCTCAACTGATACACCATAGATATCAGCTAATTTTTGGGCAATATAGATTAAGTAGCTGCTTTCATTTGGCTTTCCACGAAACGGAACAGGGGCTAAATAGGGCGAATCGGTTTCAAGAACAAGATGATCTAAAGAAATTTCTGAAAGTACTACATCCAATCCCGCTTTTTTATAGGTAACCACGCCACCAATACCTAAATAAAAATTGAGATCGATGGCTTGCTTGGCTTGCACTACATTTCCGGTAAAGCAATGAAATATGCCTCTAAGTTTTTCATCCCGCTCACTTTCCAAAACTTCAAAAACTTCATCAAAAGCTTCGCGACAATGGATAACGATGGGTAAACCTAAATCTTTTGCCCATGCAATTTGCTTACGAAAAGCATCTTGCTGGATGTCCAATGTAGTTTTATCCCAATATAAATCGATACCGATTTCACCGATGGCGTAGATTTTTCTAATTGAAATGCTTTTGTAGATTTCATCTAAAAGAGACCAATAGTCATCTTTTACATCGCAAGGATGGAGTCCAGCCATGGCAAAACAATTCTCTGGATATTTACTAACCAAATCATCAATCATGCCAATGGATTTTACATCAACATTGGGTAAAAACAATCGATTCACGTCGTTTTCAAAACAACGCTCCATTAATTCTGCTTGCTTTTCGGCATCTTGCTCGTAATATAAATGGGTATGGGTATCGGTAAAAAGCATTTTATAATGATGTATGATGTAAAATTTTTAACTGGCCGTCATTGCAAGGCAAAAAGCAATCTAAAAGCGAAAGGTCTTTATTATATCACAGGGATTGCTTCGTGCCCCGCAATGACGATAGTCTAATCTTTCTGTTTCACTTTTTTGGTGACCTTTGCTTTTTTGACTTCAGACTTCGGACTATCAACTGCGGGCTGAATACCCAACTCCCATTCCATTTCTTTTTTCAAGAATTTCCCTGTTAAGCTAATTGGATTTTGAATCAGTCCTTCAGGCGTACCTTCAAAAAGTATTCTTCCTCCTCCGGCTCCGCCCTCTTCGCCCAAATCGATTACCCAATCGGCCACTTTAACAACATCTAAGTTGTGTTCAATCACCAAAATGGTATTCCCTTTTTCAACAAGTTCTTGCAACACACCTAAAAGCACATTGATGTCTTCAAAATGCAATCCGGTGGTAGGTTCATCTAAAATATAAAAAGTTTTACCAGTATCTTTTTTCGAAAGTTCAGTCGCTAGCTTAACCCTTTGCGCCTCTCCACCAGATAACGTAACCGATGATTGGCCTAAAGTGATATAGCCTAAACCAACATCTTTAAGCGTTTTGATTTTCCTATAAATAATCGGAATATTTTCGAAGAAAACACAAGCATCTTCAATACTCATATCCAGCACATCGCTGATTGATTTTCCGCGAAAGCGAACTTCCAAAGTTTCTCTGTTATATCGTCTGCCGCCGCATTCTTCACAAGGTACCTGCACATCGGGCAAAAAATTCATTTCGATCACCTTTAAACCTGCACCCTGACAGGTTTCACATCTTCCACCTTTAACATTGAAAGAAAAACGACCCGGTTTGTAACCCCGAATCTTTGCTTCTGGCAATTGCACAAATAGATTTCTAATATCCGAGAACACACCTGTGTAAGTGGATGGGTTAGAACGTGGTGTCCTTCCAATTGGCGCCTGATCAATTTCAATAACCTTATCAATTTCTTTCAATCCGGTTATTTTCTCGTAAGGAAGTGGTGTTTTCTTCGCCCGGAAAAAATGATGATTTAAAATTGGATATAAGGTTTCGGTAATCAAACTCGATTTACCTGAACCGGAAACGCCAGTTACCGCAATAAACTTTCCTAAAGGAAAATCTACAGAAACTTCTTTTAAATTATGTCCGGTAGCTTTAATAATGGATAATTTATGACCATTACCTTTTCTGCGAACTTTAGGGGTTTCGATTTTTTTATCTCCGTTTAAATAGGCAGCGGTTAAAGTTTTCGACTTCAGAATTTCCTTTGCAGTTCCCTCGGCAACAACTGTACCTCCGTGAATACCTGCTCCAGGACCAACGTCGATTACCCAGTCGGCTTCCAAAATCATGTCTTTATCATGCTCAACCACCAAAACGGTATTTCCTAAATCACGAAGATTTTTCAAGGCATTGATTAGTCTTTCATTATCGCGTTGGTGCAAACCAATACTTGGTTCATCTAAAATGTACATTACATTCATCAACTGAGATCCAATTTGGGTAGCCAAACGAATACGTTGCGCCTCGCCACCGGAGAGGGTCCGGGCAGTACGATCTAATGTTAAATAAGTTAAACCTACATCGGTTAAGAAACCAATTCTGGCTTTTATCTCTTTTAAAATTTCTTTAGCGATAATGTGCTGGCGATCAGAAAGCCGATCATCAACATGCTCAAACCAGCCATGAAGATTATTGATATCCATTGAGGCAAGATCAAAAATATTCTTACCATCAACTTTAAAGTGTAAACTCTCTTTTTCAAACGGGCTCCATGGCACTCCGGACAGGTTTTCAGCTTACGGAAAGCATCCATATCATCAGATGCAGATTCGCTTCGCTTTTCGTTCTGCTCTTCCAACATTTTAATGATGCCATCGAATGTAATGTTATAATTCTGAACATTCCATTTGTTGTATTCTACCTCAACCTTGATTAAATCAGGAGAACCATTCAAGATAATATTGATCACTTCATCACTCAATTTCTCAATTGGAGTTGATAAAGAGAAAGCATATTTCTTTGCCAAAGATTTTAACACCTGAAACATCCAGGTATCGCGGTATTCACCAAGTGGCGCCAATCCACCATTTAGAATATTCAATTTTGGGTTTGGCATCACCGATTCCTTATCCACTACAAAGATATAGCCCAAACCATCACAACGTTCGCAAGCACCATAAGGCGAATTAAACGAAAAGCTGTTGGGTTGCGGTTCATCATAAGAAATACCTGTAGTTGGGCACATTAAAAACTTACTGAAATGCGCAACATTGTTATCCTTATCGCTGATCTTGATTACACCCTTACCCATTTTCATGGCCGTTTGAACGGAATCCAAAAGGCGTTTTTTATCTTTTCCATCAACAATTAACCGATCAATTACCACTTCGATATCGTGAATTTTATAACGATCGACCTGCATTTTAGCGGTAATATCTTTTATCTCTCCATCAACACGAACCTTTACATAACCTTGTTTACGGATTTGCTCGAAAAGCTCACGGTAATGCCCTTTTCTACCTTTCACCACTGGCGCCAGGATATTTACAGCTAGTCCATCGAACTTATTAAAGATATTTTGAAGAATTTGGTCTTCGCTCATGCGCTCCATTTTCTCGCCAGTATTGTACGAGTATGCATCGGCTACACGAGCATAAAGCAAACGCATGAAATCGTAAATTTCGGTAATGGTTCCAACGGTTGAACGAGGATTTTTACTTGTCGTTTTTTGCTCAATGGCAATAACCGGGCTTAAGCCAGAAACCTTATCAACATCCGGACGCTCCATGCCACCCATAAACTGGCGACTATACGCACTAAATGTTTCCATATAGCGACGTTGCCCCTCAGCATAAATGGTATCAAAAGCCAATGAAGATTTCCCACTACCACTTAAACCGGTTATAACCACCAGCTGGTTTCGCGGGAAACTCACATCGATATTTTTTAAATTATGTACCCTCGCACCGTATACTTCTACATCTTTTTGCTCGCCGAGGTCGACAGATTTATTGCTCATATTTTATTAAAAAGTTGAGGAGAAATCGGGCTGGTAAAAACAGCAGATTTCAATCCGCAAAAATGCTAAAAATTTTATCAAAAAGAAAGTCTAAACCAATCTGTATTAAGGATTAATTGTCATAATGTTTACTCCTATTTCTAAGGAAACCTGACGACAAACCAAAACGTAAATAGCCATAACGATCCTGAAAATATATGTTGTAATTATCTTCACCATAATAACCAACCGCAGCCATCAGAAATACATTATTCATAAAAGGAAAACTGTAGTTAAAATTAATTTCGGCATTTAAACGCTTTTGAAGATTCGCCAAATTCTTCGCAGGAATTTTATTTACTGCATAGGAAACCTCTGTATTTAAACGCCAGGTTTCTTTTTCAGTTTTAACTTTCGGCTTACTTCTGGCATTTCTTTCTATCTGATCATATTTGCGCAAGGAGAAATTGTAAAGCAATCTGGTAAAGCCAAAACCTAAATCCAAAGCAGGCTCATACCTAAAAAACTTATACCATTGCAAACCCAAACGATGGTTAAAAGAATAAAAGCTTTCATCAACCCGGGTTGGCGTAAGATGACCGAAGCGATATGAAGCGGTGAGATAATTTGCATTAAAATTTCCTGTTAAAGTATTTACCGAACCATCTTGATTGAATGCATTCTGATCCTGCCCATTAGAATGGTGTGTAAAGGCCAGCTCAGCGTATTTGTAATTTTCTTGGTTTTTATTTAAACGGGCATAGGCTGCAAAACCCAAACGATAGCTTGGCGTACGAACTCCGGCAGAAAACTCATCTCTTACCCTAACTGTAAAATCGGGAATGATGGAAAATGCAACCGGTGATTTATAACTACCCAACAGCATATAAGTGGTGGTTAAACGACCGTTAATGACATATTTAGATGGCGCTCCCAATTCGCCATAAGGTGATGTATAGGCAAAATCAGCATTCTCTTTATATAGATTAACATATTGTTTGTTAGCGTATTCTCTTTTGATGATAAGGGAATCCTGAGCAAAAACCTGCATACTAAACAAAACGATAAAAAGAGAAAGTAACGTTTTAACCATAGCAAATAAACGTTGTAAGATGGTGGTTGGTTTGGTAGATTAGCAAAATCTACAAATGCTCACAATAACCCTAAATAATATGACATTAATTCATTTTATATTCGAGATTTTTAAAATCTATTTCTTAGGTGCGATGTATACAACATTGATATATTTTGCAATAAGATGGATTTTTGACAAGAACAGCACCTTTTATCAATTTTTTTCAAACGTAAATAAAACTATGTTATGGTTTACCACATGGGCTATTATTTGCCTTATATTATTTGTTTATATGTTTAGCTACTATGGAAATCATGGGCTTGGAGATAGCTCTAGAATTCCGATAGCTAATCATAATGTGTTGTATCAAATAGATTTAAGTTCATATATTGAAGATAAAAGAGGCAATACTTACAACATAGACAACTTTGTTGTGACTGACGATTTTGTTTACGGTACTTTAGAAGGATTACCAGAAGAAGGAAAGACTGCCTATTTTGTTTTCGACTTAAAATTGAGCCGTATTGAAAATTTTGAAAATGAAACGGCATTTAATGCTTATCTCATTTCGAAAGGGTTAAACAAGAATGTTAAATATCAAGATTTCTCCTATTACTACGACCAATACTGGAGCGGCTGGAGATTTTTTTTACTTCCCTAAGAATAATAGGTAAATTTCTACCATTCAATCGTCGTTCCATTTTCTGTAGGATGCCCGGTACAAACCAACACTCTTCCACGCTCAATTTCATCATCCGTAAGTACTTCATTGTAATCCATCCTTACATTACCTTTAGTACAGTTGGCCACGCAAGTGCTGCAAACACCACCACGACAACTGTAAGGAAGTTTAATTTTATTTTCAAGCGCAACATCTAAAATGCGTTTTGGCCATGGAATATCAAGATTGTAACTGGTACCCTGGAAATTTAAGATCACAGAATAGGTATTTTTATCTACCACTTTTTCTGAACTATCATCTTCGTCTATTTCATCTTCAGGTAAAACAAAGGTTTCCCTTTTAATTTGTTGAATATCGAAGCCCATACCTAGCAAAGTGATTCTACACAAATCCATATAAATGATCGGGCCGCAAGTATAAAACAAAGCGTTTTCTCTTTCGAAACGCAAATGTTCTTTAAGCAATTGCTCTATGTAAAATTTATTTAAACGAGCAGTCAACAGGTTTTTACTATTGCTAAATACCCAAACAATTTTTAATCTTTCAGGATATTTCTGCTGCCATTCCAAAAGCTCATCGTAAAACAAAGCCTCTTCTTTTGATCGGTTACTATATATTAAAGTAACTAACGAGTTTTCCTCCCGAACCAGTGCTGTTTTTAAAATAGAGAAAAGCGGTGTAATGCCTACTCCGGCAGCGAAAAGAAAGAGATCTCTTTCAAGATATTCATTAGGAAGATAACTGAACAATCCCTGCGGTTCTTGCGCTATCAATACATCATTTACCGCCGTTTTATGATGCAAGAATCTGGAAATCTCTCCGTTCTCTACTCTTTTAACTGTAATGGCTAAAGGTCCGTCTACATCAGGCGAACTATTAAAGGAATAAGACCTACGCACCTCCCGGTTTTTACCCTCAAAAATCAACGAAATAAATTGACCGGCCAGATAAGTGGGGTAATTGCCATCAACATCTTCAAATTGAAAAGTAATATTATCGCCCGGCTGGTTTATGATTTTATTGATGCGCAGTTTAAACATAGTGAAGAATAAAGATCAAAGATAAAGGAACAATGACAAGGAACAAATAAAGAAAAAAGTCGGGAGTATGAAGTTAGGAGTTCGAAGTCGAGCATCTAGAGATGAAAAGTTTAAAAGAAAAGCTGAATGACTAATCAGTGTAATCAGCCTGAAAGTAAAAAAGCGTCCCGATATAAAATCGAGACGCCTTACCAAATGCTTTGTTTTTACCTTAATTATTTTATTCGCCGTTATAGGCCAATAATACACGCTCTTTTTTGTATCCGTAGCGTTTCGGATGTTCCATAATCTGTTTCATGGAAATTACTTTATAAACATAGCCACCAGTTTCACGGTTTAACTTCATTTTGTAGTAATTATCCTGATTTTGATTATTGATTTGCTTGCGTAAGCGACCATCGCCAACGTTATAAGCGGCGGCAACCAGGGTCCAGCTCTCTAAGCCTCTATACATTTCTTTAATGTATTTGCAGGCTGCGATGGTTGACTTACGTAAATTATAACGTTCATCAACTTTGCCGTTTACCTTTAAGCCATAAGTACGGGCTGTACCTGGCATAAATTGCCAAATTCCTGCTGCACCTTTTGGCGAAACTCCCATTGCCGTTCCTGATTCAACTAATGCCAAATACTTGAAATCGTTTGGAATTCCGTAGGCTTCAAGGATGGGTTCGATAATCGGAAACCATTTTGCTGCTTTTTGATGCAACACGTTTGTTTGCATACTCTGGAAAGTGTGTGCGGCAAGAATTTTTTTCATTTTTCTTTCTACCCTTTTATCGCCCAATGGCAAGGTTTCATCCGCGAAGTTTAACTGAGCCATTAAAGATTGAGGCTTAACTTCCTCTTGAACTTTTACGCTATCAGTTAGTGCTATTTTAGTGTTTAATTCTGCTTCTTTTAAAAGACTTTGTGGTACTAAGGGCATTTGGTAAGTGAACACTTTTGCCAAAAGAAATAGTGTTGCCACTACCGCAAATGGTACGCTGTGTTTCTTTAACATCTTCCTCCTTTTTTTGGTGAACTTATATAAAAACGTCGGCAAAGCTAAAAAATAATAAGCACATTATCAAATAGTTACGCCGAAAGCTTAAAAAAACAGCCTCTAAAGTGCTTTAAACGTGGGTTTTAAATTTTGATTTTCAATCAATTTTTTCTATTTTAGAGGCTATTTTTTGACATAAATTTTCGCCACTTCACAATTGTATTGTTCATCAATTTTTCCTAAATTTGCAGCCCGCATTTTAGGATGCGGTTAAAAGCGTATCATGATAAATAAAAACAACAGGAACAGTCGGGATGACAAGTCCAAATCGGGCAACCGGAGAACAGAAGGCAGAAGTAATGATGCCGGGTCTGACAGAAGAAAATCAGACGACAGAGATAACAAATTCAAAAAATCATCCGATTCAAAAGATAACTTCAGACCTAGAAGTTCAGAAAGCAAGGATTTCAAATCAAAATCTTTCGGAGATAAAAAAGATTTCAAACCCAGATCAGGCGGACGCGATTTCAAATCGAAAGATGCGGAACCTCAAAGCTTTAAATTTGGCGATCGTGAGTTCAAATCAAAAGATTCTGGAGCAAGATCGGAAGATCGCGGCTTTAAATCAAGAGAAGGCGGATCAAGAGATTACAAACCTAGAACTGGCGAACGTGACTTCAAACCAAGAACAGGAGATAGAGATTTTAAACCAAGAGAAGGTGGTGCAAGAGATTATAAACCAAGAACAGGAGAACGTGATTTCAAATCTAAGGATGGAGATTCGAGAGATTTTAAATCGAAAACTGGCGGATCAAGAGACTTTAAGCCTAGAGAAGGTGGATACAAGGATTTCAAATCAAAAGGAAAATCTGATGGATTCAGACCAAGTGCTGGAAGTTCAAGAGATGTAAAACCTAGAGAAGCCAGAGAAGGTGATTCTCGTCCGTTTAGAAAACGTGAAGAAGCGCAGCCAAGAGATACAGAGTTCAACCGTCCGGAAAGAACTGTTATTGCCCCTGCCCGTAAAACGAATGAAGATAAAGGCTTAATTCGCCTTAACAGATATATTTCAAATGCAGGTATTTGCTCTCGCCGCAAGGCCGATGAGTTAATTGCTGCAGGCGTAGTTACCGTAAATGGCGAAGCTGTTACAGAACTGGGCCACAAAGTAGACCCGGCGAAAGATTTAGTTCGTTACAACGGCGAGTTACTAAAGCGTGAGAAAAAGGTTTATGTGTTATTAAACAAACCGAAAGATTACATCACCACAACCGATGATCCGCAGGAACGTCGTACGGTAATGCAGTTGGTTGATAAAGCAAGTCGTGAGCGTATTTACCCCGTAGGCCGCTTAGATCGCAATACAACTGGCTTATTGTTAATGACGAATGATGGTGATTTGGCAGATAAATTATCACACCCAAAAAATGGCATCACTAAAATTTACAACGTAGAATTAGATAAGGCTTTATCACAAGGTGATTTAAACAAAATTGCTTTTGGTTTAGAGCTGGAAGATGGTTTGATTAAACCCGATAACATTTCTTATGTTGCAGGTGGAACTAAAAAAGAAATCGGCATTCAAATTCACAGTGGTAAAAACAGAATTGTTCGTCGTATTTTCGAACATTTAGGTTACAGTGTAGAAAAATTAGATCGCGTAGTTTATGGCAATCTGACTAAAAAAGATTTACCTCGTGGAAGATGGAGATACCTGGAAGATCATGAGCTGATCCAGATTAAACACTTAATTAAATAATATTCAAGGCAATCGGAAGGTTGCCTTTTTTATTGAAATATGTTTTACCATCAATTTTAAAATGGATTAAGCCAAAACATTTTTTCTCATATTTGTTTAAACAAGAACGTAAAATGAAAAGAAACATCGCTATACTGTTAATGACATTAATATCTCCCATCGCGTTTGCGCAGAAAACAAATTATAATCTTTTAATCGGAACTTATACCGCTCCTGGAAAAAGCGAAGGTATTTACACCTACAATTTTAACACCAACAATGCAGAATCTAGTTTAGAGCATGTTACTAAAGGAACGGCAAACCCAAGTTATCTAACCCTTTCTCCTGACAGCAAATTTGTTTATGCGGTAAATGAAACTGGCAATACAAGCACGGTTACTGCTTTTAAATACGATGCGAAAACGGGTACCTTAACTTTTTTAAACAAAGTGGATAGCCATGGCGCCGATCCTTGTTTTATTACTGCTGATGCGAAGAATGTAATCGTTGCAAACTATTCTGGAGGAAGTTTGGCCGTATTTGCCCGCAACGCGGATGGATCATTAAGCGAAGCGGTTCAAGTGATTAAACACACTGGAAAAAGCATTGATCCGAAGGGCAGGCAGGAAAGTGCCCACGTACACATGGTAAAATTTACGCCTGATCATAAACATCTAATTGTTAATGACTTGGGAGAAGACCAAACTTATATCTACCATTATAACCCAACAGGAAAAGATCAGACATTAACTGCCAGAAAAGTTTTAAAACAAATGCAGGTACAGGTCCAAGGCACATTACTTTTAGTCCGAATGGTAAAAATGCTTACTTAGTACATGAATTTAATGGAAGCATTACCGCTTTTAATTATTCCAACGGCAGTTTAACCAAAATCCAGGAAATTGCTACCACAGCTAAAGACTTCACTGGAAAAATAGATGCCGCAGATATTCATGTTTCTGCAGATGGAAAATTCCTTTACGAAACCAACCGTGGTGATGCAAATAGCATTTCAACATTTGCGATACTTCCGGCAGGTAAATTAAAACTGGTTGAAACCGTAAGCACTTTAGGAAAAGGCCCACGAAACTTTACGATTGATCCCAGCGGCAAGTATGTATTAGTTGGCCACCAATATACCAACGATGTGATCATCTTCAACAGAAACAAAACCACAGGCAAATTAACGGATAGTGGAAAAAAGATTGATGTTGGCGCACCGGTTTGCTTGGTATTTAATTGATGGTTAAGAAATTAATATCGATTGAAGTACTTAAGAGGGAACTGATATTTGCACCATAATGCGCAAAATGTTTTATCAATGATAGTTGCTTGCGCCTCGCAATAACAATTATATTAAACAAATCCTGAAGCACAGTAACAAAGATTCCAAAAAAAAAGAACCTGCCCAAAGGCAAGTCTTTTTAATCAAATATTTTATGCTGGTTCTGCAACTTTCGCCACATTACGGTAAGGATACTCACTAAAAATATGTCTGCGGGCAAAACGACCAGGAGAGTCGGCATTCACCAGTTTCACGTAAATTGCTTTAGGCACATCAAAATACTCATAAGCACTGCCATCATAAAACTGAATATTCAATACCTGTTGTTTGTATTCAAAATCCTGAATGTTAGATAAAGTGATGGTTTGTGTATAAGTTTCAATATTCTGCTCGCAGGTTTCAGGCGCAATACTTACTAAAAAGTGGTAAGCCTCAATAATTTCCTTACTTCTTGCTTCTGCATCTAATTTTTCTTGTTCCTGCTGAAATTTATCTGGGTGACAATCTTTCATCAAGGTACGGTATACCGACTTAAGCTCTTTTAATTCAGCTTCTTTATCAACATTTAAAAGCTTTCTATAATCAACTATTCTTTTCATTTGTGCTAACCTCTTTTAGTTTTCTTCATGAAATCGATGATCTTCTTGATGATCGCCGATTTCAAAGGCGCAAAGATACGATTTATAATCGTTTGATTTTGAGAAAGTTTCTTTTATTATAAAATAGCTAGCTAACCGTTTAAAATAGAATTTTAACATGCTCCTTCCAAAGTCTAACCTAAACATTCCGAGCAAATTGACACTAATATTTCACTTGCAAAGAATTTTCAATTACTTCTTTATAATAGTTAATATATGAAGGCAGTATTTTTTTCAAGTCAAAATCCTGAGCCCTTTTAAAGGCGTTTTCTTTGAAATACTTCAGTGTTTCATCATTAGTTAAAATCGTGATTGCCTTATTAGCCATGTCGTCTATATCGCCAACATCACACATGTAACCACAAAAATCGTCAATATTTAACTCAGGTAAACCACCAGCATTTGATGTAATGGCCGGAACTTTGCAAGCCATGGCTTCCAATGCGGCCAAGCCGAAACTTTCCGATTCAGATGGCATCAGGAATAAATCAGAAACCGACAAAATTTCTTCAACAGCATCCTGTTTGCCTAAAAACCGAACATGATCACCAATACCCAAAGATCGGCAAAGCTGTTCATCGTAAGCACGCTCAGGCCCATCTCCTACCATTAAAAGTTTTGATGGAATTACAGCCTGTACCTTTTCAAAAATACGAATCACATCAGCAGTACGCTTAACTTTCCTAAAGTTAGAGGTATGTATCAATATGCGTTCGTTATTGGGAGCAATTGCTTTTTTGAAATGATCTTTTGCCTGCAAACTGAAACGACTAAAATCGATAAAATTCGGGATAACCTTAATTTCCTTAGTAATCTCAAAGTGCTTATAAGTATCTTCCCTCAAATCATCTGAAACCGTTGTTACACCATCACTTTGGTTAATCGAAAAAGTAACCACGGGCTTATAAGTTGGGTCTTTACCCACTAAAGTGATATCGGTACCATGCAAAGTAGTTACAACCGGGATATGAATACCATAACTGGCCAAAATTTGTTTTGCCATAAAGGCCGCAGATGCATGAGGAATAGCATAATGCACATGCAACACATCTAACTTTTCAAATCGAACCACATCCACCAGCTTGCTTGCCAATGCCGATTCGTAAGGCGCATAATCAAAAAGCGGGTAATCTCTTACCGAAACCTCATGATAAAATAGGTTGGCCGAAAAGAAATCAAGTCGGGCTGGCTGACTGTAGGTAATAAAGTGAACTTGATGACCCTCGTTTGCAAGTGCTTTTCCAAGCTCTGTTGCAACCACTCCACTACCGCCAAAAGTGGGGTAGCAAACAATTCCTATTTTCATTTATAAATGCGTTGTTGTTACTACAAATGTAGCCCATTTATATCTAAAATACGTGTAAGGCAATTGCAATAAAAAAACTTGCTTTCGAGTTATAAACCACAATTAAAAAAGCAATTGCCGTAGTTCTTCGGCTAGGAAAGTCCTGCCATTCGCTATAGCCCTCATAAAAAATTCGGGGCTGCCGCTATTGTCAGGTTTAAAACCAAAAGGTAACCTAAGCGAAAGAATAGCGAGTGTAGTATCAAATGATTAAAAAGTGATACGATAGGTTTCAGCTGGTGCTCAGAAATTGACAAAAAAAAACGCCCCATTGCTGGGACGTAATCAAACCGAGACCAAAATTTTTATTATTTATAATCGTATACCAGCTGAGGTTTTTTATATCCCAGTTTTCGCTCTGCTCCTTGTATTTGTGTACGAATATCTTCTACTTTCGAAATTTGCTTGTTATAACGGCTTAGAGCCTTTTGCGATTCATCGGCATCACTTTTTGCCTTCTTAGACAATTTAGCCATATTTTTTAAGTCAACCGATGAACCAGCATCAGTCTTATCAACATTTCGGCTCGCCTTATCAGCAGATTCTTTCGCATTCCCTTTAATTTCTAAAAGTTTCAGGCGCAGCTTCTCCACATTTGTTTCTTCTTCTGCTTCCTTAATTTTAAGCTCCAAAACTTTCATGTGCTGTTTGAGTACATCTACTTTTTCACTCAAAGTGCTTAAAGAATCTTTTGAAACTTTCGGACTATAGGTTTGAGCCATTGCAGAGATGGAACCGGCAATCAGCACGCAAGCAAATATTAATTTTTCATGATCATTATTTGCCTACGCCAAATCAATAAAAATGCCCAATGCCAAAAACACGCTCCAAAGCGTTATTTTAAAGAAAGTATAAAATTTACGAAATTTAAGACGATGACATTTGAGAAAAAAAATACCCGAAGTTTATTTCAGATTTCTCATTTCTTCTTTAATCACAAGGAAAAGCTCGTTCGGTCTTTGGGTACCTATAAAATACTCCAGCCCGTCGCGATCTGTGAGTACAACAGCATCTTTACCCGATGAGTAGAATCGAATGGTTCCTTTAGTATGAAGATTGTAAACCGGGTTGTTAAAAAAATAACGGCTATATGTTGCCTTTCTAACATCTACAATACTATTTAAATCAATTTTAACACGTTTTGTTGTCCACAGGCCATCTAAAATCATGCTGCCATTATCAACAATAATTTTATACTGGATTAAAAAAAGCAATAACATGGAAACCCCAATGATTCCAAAACCAACTACTAAAAATAAATCTTGTGTATTATCTCGATCTCGTTCGTAAACATAGGCCGCAAAACAAAACGCAGCCATAATCAACCTGATGAAAATGCGAACATAATCACGACCGATGTATTGTTTTTCGATATAGGCGTACTTGCTTTCCACTTACAAATTTTTGAGTTCGAATATAGCAACTTTTTTTGTTGCAGCAGTTAATTTATATCTATTATCCTGACGCATACCTGCAACCCAAATGATATCGCCGTTGCCATTCACTAAAATCGGTGTGGTCGTCTTCAAATGCAGCGGCACTTTTTCATCGATAAAAAAGTCGCTGACTTTTTTCAGCTGCCGCATCCCTAATGGAGCAAATTTGTCTCCGTTTTGCCAATGCCTTAATATTAAAGGAAAAATTAACTTATCTGCATTTACAAAAGCCTTTTTAGGATTGCTTTCGAACTCAATTACTGTTGAGAAGGAAAGCTTGAGTGTATCTGCCCCAAACAAAACATGTGTAGTGGATGGATGAATAAACTGATTAGCTATTTCATTACTATTTTTTGCTGCAATTACCAGATAAGCCCTATTAATGATGGCCTGATGGCTGGAACTAAAGAAATGTGTTCCGCTGGATGAATGCAAATGATTCAGCATCTGCTCAATCACGCTTTCAGTAAATCCATAAGGCTTTAATAACTCAAATAACAGAAGCTTCTGCGGATTTAATTTCGAAATTTCATCCAAAGCAATATAAATACCATCACTTCGAGGGTTTAGTATTTTTTCAGCAAGTGCTTGAACATGAAAATTCAACAGCATTTCAATATCAGCAAAGCGGGCAGCATTTTCTGCAAAAGTTTTTTCTAAATGGGGATTGATTTCCTGCAAGTGAGGAATGACCTTTAACCTGATTTTATTTCGGATGTAGTTTGCACTCAGGTTGGAACTATCTTCCACAAAGTCGAAATTCATCTGATGGATAATTTCATCGATTTCGTGCCGGTTTAAAAACAATAATGGTCTGATCAGATGGTTTCGCTTAGGCAAAATACCATGTAAACCACTAATCCCTGTACCTCTTGTTAAGTTGATGAGCACAGTTTCTACTCCATCATTTTGATGATGCGCCAATGCAACATAATCAAATCCTTCTGCTAACCTGATTTCTTCAAACCAGTTGTAGCGTAAATCGCGGGCTGCCATTTGGGTTGAAATTTTATTTTCGGCAGCATATTTTTTTGTATCAAAATGCGTTATGTAAAACGGAAGATCAAAATTAGCGGCCAGCATTTTTACAAAAAGCTCGTCACGCTGTGCTTCATCGCCACGCAAGTTGAAATTACAATGTGCCACACCAATATTAACGCCTATTGCTTTAAACAAATGCAACATTAATACCGAATCTTTCCCCCCGCTAACGGCTAAAAGAATTTTGTTACCCTGAGCAAAGAGCTGGTGCTTCGCTACAAAATCCTGAAATTGTTTTACGGGTAACATCCACCAAAAATATTTAATTTTAACTGGTATTCCGAACGTTCGGAACAAAAAACTAACTTTGTAAAGTGCAAAAACTATTTGTCTTTTTATTCTCAATATTTTTCCCGGTATTTCTTTTCGGCCAACAACAGGCCACGAAGATCAAAATTGTTTCGTTTTCGAAAATAAGCGGCGATACCAAGAAAAAAATAAGCTATCTACGCTCTCCGGTTTTTCAGCAAGATAATGCCACCTTAACCTGTGACAGTGCTGTCTTTTACAGTGAAAGAAACTATTTCGAAGCATTTAAAAATGTACACATCAACCAGTTAACAACTAATATCTATTCTGATCAACTGGAGTATGACGGGAATATAAAACAGGCGCATTTGACTGGGAATGTCAGCATGAAAGATCCTACATCAACGCTAACTACCAACATACTAGATTATAATACCCTTAGTAAAATTGGCACCTATACCAGTGGCGGTAAAATTGTAAATGAGAGTGTTACGCTTACCAGTAAAAATGGTTACTATTTCAGCACAAGCAGCGATGCTTATTTTAGATACAATGTAGTGGTGGTTACGCCTCAGGTAACGATAAAATCAGACACTTTGCGTTACAATACGCAAACCAAGTGGACTTATTTTTATGGTCCGACAAATATTAAAGGTAAAGACGACAATTTATATACGGAAAATGGTGCCTACAATACCATGACTGAAGATGCTTATTTCGGAAAAAAAAATCTGTATACGCAAGGAACAAGGTCTTTAAGAGGCGATAGTCTTTATTATTTTGGCAAGATTGGTTACGGTAAAGCTGTTAAAAACATCGTATTCTCAGATACGAAGGATAAAATGAAGATGTTTGGCGATTTGGGTTATTACTATAAGGCCGATCAACGCACATTGGTTACCAGAAATGCCTATCTAGGAATTGGAACTGAAGATTCTGTTTTGGTGAAAGGCAAGAAGCGCCCGGATAGTTTATGGATGGGAGCCGATACTTTGGAAACTCAAATGGTGTTACAAAAATCTTTGAAACTCATCCCAAAAATATCTGTCAAAGCCGATAACGAAATAGGCGAAGATGATGAGGAAGAGGGTGGAACAAAAGAAACCCAGGAAAATCCTGCTAGACCATCATCAACCACCAGCTCTCCAGTTGATAAAAAAACTGCAGCTAAAACTAAGAATGATAGAAAAGCTAAAAACAAACTGAAGGATGAACCTAAAACCGCAGACACTAAAAGTCAATTTTTGGAGAAGGATTTTGATAGTTTGAATATTGATTCGCTGAGCAAGTTGCCTTCAAAAGCAAGAGTTGATAGCACTCAAAATGCAATCAAGTTAAAGGCTGATTCTATTGTAAAAAAATTACCTAATTTAAAAACAGACAGTTCAGCCAAAGCACTAACTGCCAAAGCAGGTAATGCTTTAAAGAATATCAAGCCATCAAAAGCAGATACTTTAGCAAAAAACTTGATTAAGAATGTTGCGAAAGATAAGTCTTTAGCTGGTTTAAGACCTGGGTTAAAAAATGACACGGCCAAATATAATCCTGCAGATACTGTACAGGCCCGTATTATTAAGGCTTATCACGGGGTAAAAATTTTCAAGACAAATATCCAGGCAAAAACGGATAGCCTTTTCTATACAAGCGCCGATTCTACCCTACGCTGTTATATAAATCCAATCATTTGGTCAGAAGGTTCGCAGCAAATTGCCGATACCATTTATGTTCAGTTTAAGAACAAAAAGTTGAATAATCTTCAAGCCATTAAAAATGCATTCTTAGTTAATACACCAAAAGATTCTTTGCGATTTAATCAGATCAAAGGTCGATTGATGACTGGATTTTTCAGAAATGGCAAGCTTAAAACGATGTATGTAGACGGTAATGCCGAAAGCATTTATTATACCCAAGATGACAGCACGAAGGTTTATAAGGAAATGAACCAAACGTTAAGTAGCAGGATCAAGTTTATTTTCCAGGATAATGAAAATGATATTGAGGATATCGTTTACATTAAGGGAGTTGAAGGTGCGCTGAACCCGGAAAATAAAGTAGCAAAAGATAATGTGTTGAAAGGATTTTCGTGGAAGCCGAAAGAAAGACCTAAAACAAAAAAGGATGCTGTTGGTTCAGCAGGCAGAGCTAAACCAAAGGCAAAGCCCAAAACACCGCCCGCCAAAAATGTTATCGCCGGAAAACCTGGTACGGCCACTAAAAATACATCAGGAATTACAGCTGCCAAAAAACAAGTGAACACAACTGGAAAAACAAACTTTAACCTCAATAAAAATGTGCCTTTGGCTAACCCATTAGATACCGTAAATTTTGGTATTAAACCGATTTTACCTAAGGCGGATTCATTAAAAAAAGAAATTAAGAAATTGTAGATTAAATTGCAGCGGGGGATATCGTTTTGCTAACCGCCTTAGATGAATTGCTGGAGATTAAAATTGTAAATTATTCAAAAACTCAATCATCTTATTTAATGCTATCGCCCTGTGGCTGATCTTATTTTTTTCTGACATATCCATTTCGGCAAAAGTAATATCGTAACCATCAGGTTGAAAAATGGGATCGTAGCCGAAACCTTTTGAGCCAGATAGACCTTCGGTGATTTTACCGTTTATAACGCCTTCAAAAAGATGATTTTCACCATCTAACATTAAAGAAATGACTGTTTTAAACCTTGCTTTGCGGTTATTTTGTCCTTCGAGTTTTTGCAAAACTAGCTGGATATTTTCTAAACTGTCTCTACTCCCACTGTATCTTGCCGAATAAATACCTGGCTCATTATTCAAAGCCGCTACTTCCAGACCACTATCATCAGCAAAACAATCTAACTTAAAATTTTCTACAACATATTTACTTTTCAAACTGGCGTTACCTTCAAACGTTTCGGCCGTTTCCGGAATGTCCTCCTCACAACCAATATCTTGGAGGTTCAGCACCTCATATTTTCCGGAAAGTGCCAGGCGGATTTCTGCTGTTTTATGTTCGTTATTGGTTGCAAATACAAGTTTTTTCATGATGGATGGTCGGAAATGAAATATATGTAGATACGTGCGCCTAAATTTTGATATAAACTACTTAATTTTCTGCAGGTTTGCCCAAAGTAGCTTTTTCGCTGTCAGATCGCTATCTAGAGTGTGTACGT
>NZ_AJLG01000069.1 GCF_000258495.1 Pedobacter agri PB92 | reverse complement strand
TTTTAGATGATTCTGCACATTTTGAAGTAGAGCGGGAAGAATGGCAAACCTTAAATACAATCTCGATCAGCAGGAAAACAAAATTGAAGAAGTAAATACCGGGTCTTTTTCCCAATACCCATTTAAACTGGCCTGGGCAATTACCATTCATAAAAGTCAGGGTCTAACTTTTGAAAAAGCAATTGTAGATATAAGCTCATCTTTCACCCACGGCCAAGCCTATGTTGCCTTAAGCCGGTGCAAAAACTTGGCGGGTTTGATATTGAAATCTCCCGTAAAGATGGAAAATATCATTACCGATAAACGCATAATTGGATTTACAGCAGATGCGGTAAGCCAAATTCCTACTGCTGAAACCTTGAAGGATATAAAAAAGAATACGCCTGGAATTTGATCGATGATTTATTTGATTTTACATCGTTAAAAGCAAGCTGGACAAGTATCGGGCAAGCCAAATTTAGCGCATTTGATGAAAATGCAGCTTTCAAGACCATGCTTGATCTTACCACCAACATTCTGAACAAAGAATTAATTAATGTGGCGTTAAAATTCAGGAGTCAGGAAGTAGCTAAAATTTCAAAAGACGCAATCCTGACTGATGAAAAACTATTTCTTGAACGCTTAGTTAAGGCTTCAACCTATTTTAGCCCAAAAATTACGCTGGTGATTTCAGAAATCTCAAAATTTACCGCTTTAAAATTACTAGCCGACGAAAACTCAGAAAAAACTCTGGCCACATTAATTTCAACGCTAAATACTTTAAACGTAAAATTGGCTTTATTTAATTTCGACTGGAAAAATTTTTCAATTGGTGAATATACACGTACTTATTTAGAAGCCGGTAATAAATACGAATTAACACCAAGAAAAAACTTTACGAGCAAAATAGAAATTCCAAAAGAAATTGTTAATCAAAAATTATATCAAAGCCTGCTTAACTGGCGAAGTAGCGTAAGCAAAAAAAGAAATGTGCCGGAACATACCGTTCTTTCTGATGTAGCTTTATTGAATATAGCTTCGAAACCTCCTAAAACCACCGATCAATTGGCAGCAATTAAAGGAGTAGGAATCGGGAATGCAGTTGATCTGGGAGGCGAAATAATGCCAATAGTAAATGCTTTTCTTGGTGCTAGTACATTGTTCTAATCGCTGATGCGATAGTTTAATGCAGAAAAATAAAGTAACAGGCAGTTAGGATTATTCCAAGCAACAAAAAGCCGATACGGCCCAGCCACATATTTAAGATGTTTTTTCCCTGTTCGGTGATGCTTTGTTCCAGATTTTTCAGCAATTTTTCTTGCTGCTCTAACTTTTCTTTAAGATCAAGATTTTCGTTCTTCAAATCAAAGATGCTTTTACCCGTATCTTCTTCGAGTTTATTTAGTGCGTAACGCCTTTTAAAACCACCTTCGCTGATAAACATATCAACCCCGGCTTGCTTGCCTACCATAGCTGGCAATGGTACGCCATCTACCTGGCCGACTAAAATCACGAGGTTCATCTGAACCAAAAGATCCAGATAATCTGAAGCCAGAGTACCATTTCCTCTGAATATTTTGAGCACCCGATCGGATTTGATGTATACTTCTTCATCAAACTCGTTAAGGATATTGTCCAAAAGCTCACATTTAGCTGGAGTTAAACTTATGGAGAGATTTTTCATTTAGGCGAACGTAAATTATTCGGCAAGAAAGCAAAAATAAATCTAACCTAAAAGTTTTATCTAAAAATAACAGCTAATTAACATTACAATGTTGTAAATACTATTCTATCTAATATTGTTTTAATGCTTTAAAAAAAACTTATTTCCAAAAGGTAATGTTGTAAAAATAAAAATCATACTATGAAAACTCCAGATCAAGAACCACAAGAAAACGAAGAAATTCAAAACATTGAACAATTTCAGATAGACCGTTCAAGCGCAAAATCAGCTGAGGGTTATGCGGATGAAGAAGATGACACTTTTTCTGCTGAAGAACCAGATGAGCTAGAAGAAGATGATGATGAATTGGAAAATGATGATGAAGGCTACACAGAAGAGGAAATTCCATTTGCAGATGGCGAAGGTACTCAACTCGATGAAGCCATTGACGAGCAGGACGAAACTGAAGAGGATGAAGAAATCTAAAATGAAAAAGAGCGTTCAATAATTGAACGCTCTATTAATGTTAATCTAAATCGTCCCGTTGATTTAATTCTAACATCTCAAACTTGTAATTTTTTTACAGTTTAATCAATACGTATCAGAGTGTAATTTTTATTAGTACAACATTGTCTACTAAATAAGTATCCAGTAAAACTTAAAACACTACCGATCAACTAAATAACTAAACAACAGCCTGTAAATTTTGCTTAATTGTGGTGCAACTGGGCGTGATAATCAAATAATTATCAAGTCTGGAAAATAAAACCTTTATAAAATTTTCATTTTTTCCAGGGTAACATTTGTATTTTCAAGAATTAAATGCAACTTTGTGGCGTAAATGAAAATCAAAAAGTTAAATCAGGTAAATACATGGGCAAAAGCAATCAGCTTTTTATTGGTATTTACCTTTTTGTTTATTTCATTTATTCAAATCATACATGCGCATAGTAAAAACGATATTGAGCATGTAGCTGATCAAAAAGAAAACATTACCTTTTCTGAAAAATGTTCCGTTTGCGATTACATTTTTCACAAACATGGAAAAGATATCGTGCTTCCACTACCCTTTTCTATCTCTTTTCCTCTTCCAACAGGAAACATAAGCAATACTGGCGTATTTGTAGGCAACTATAAATTCACGTTGCAAGGCTTTACCAATAAGGGTCCGCCTGCAATCGCCTAACAAGCCCCATTGGCACTTAGCCATCTTCCTAGATCATTTTCTTTAATTTTTAATGCGATGAGTTGCAATTAACCTGATTGTGCTGATCACTTAGCCATTGGCTCCGGCCATTTGTAATGCGTAAAATTCTTTTTTTATTTCTCTGCCTTATTGGGGCTAAACAATTGTATGCCCAACAATTTCAACTTAGCGGTACGGTTTTAAATGGCCAAACACCAGTAAAACACGCCACGGTTTATATTGAAAATACTCCGTACAAAACCATAACTGATGACGGTGGTAAATTCAATTTTGAAGCCTTACCCAAAGGCTCCTATAAATTAATAGCCAGTGCAGTTGGGTATAGCAAAGCCATAAGTAAAGTTGAAATCAATGGTCAGCATGTAGTTAAAAATCTGTCAATTAATAAAGAAATCAGGCAACTGAATGATGTGACCATAAAAGATGAGCATGTTGAGGACCGCAGGAAAGCAGAATCGATGAACATTGAAATTGTGAATCAGGATTTTCTTCAAAGAAACCTAGGTGGTAGCCTGATGAAAAGCTTAGAACGCCTTCCGGGAATTAAAACTATCGGCATTGGTTCTGGCCAGTCAAAACCATTAATAAGAGGTTTAGGCTTTAACCGGGTGGTAGTGGTTGATAAAGGTGTTAAACACGAAGGGCAACAGTGGGGCGCCGATCACGGGCTGGAAATCGACCAATTTGCTACCGGCGAAATTGAATTGATTAAAGGTTCTGCCTCATTTATTTATGGCTCTGATGCCATTGGAGGTGTTATTGATATTCTTCCGGTATCCATTCCGCCGCTGAACAGCATTGGCGGCTCAGTCGATTTAATTGCGAAAAGCAACAACAACCTTTATGGTACATCGACCAACATTTATGGCAGAAACAAAAGGTGGTTTTTCGATTCGCGATTTACTTATCAGAACTACGGCGATTATCGTGTACCCACAGATCAGGTTTTTTGTATATGATTATGCCGTAAAATTATATCAAAATCATTTACGCAATACCGCAGGCCGTGAGACGGGAATCCATTTCAATACAGGATATGTTGGCGAAAAGTTCCGATCCATGTTCTATCTCAGCAATACTTTTGCCAAAAGCGGCTTTTTTGCCAATGCACATGGACTTGAACCACGGCGTGTAAATGAAGATCTTCACGACAGTTCAAACAGAGATATTTTACATCCTTATCAATCGGTTAACCATTTTAAATTGATTAACCGATCCAGCTATCAGTTGCCGAATCAGAAAATCGAATTTGAATTAGGTTATCAGAAAAATTACAGGCAGGAATTTAGCCAATATGTAAATCATGGTTTTATGCCTTCAAATTACCCCGCTACTTTACCAATCCCCATGGATCTGGAAAGAGAATTTACTAAAGTAGTTTATTCAGGCAATTTACGAGATAGGATAACAATTAATGCACATGAGCTATCTGTAGGAATAAATGCGGAGGTTCAAACAAACGACATTAATGGATGGAGTTTTCTGGTTCCGGCTTTCAACCAGAAAACAATAGGAGCTTTTGTTTATGATAAATTTAAGATCACTGATAATCTACTACTACATGCTGCATTACGTTATGATCGCGGACAAATCAACATGTTTCAGTACAACGATTGGTTTCCATCAGATATTACAATAAACGGATCGGTGACACAGCAAAACCTGCAACGTGCCGCTAATTTAAACCGAACATTTAACAGTTTGGTCTGGTCTGCTGGACTAAACTACAATCTTGAAAAATTTGGTTTAAAGTTTAACCTGGGCAAGAGTTTCAGGATGCCGATTGCTAAAGAGCTTGGTGCAAATGGCGTAAATTATCACTATTTCAGTTATGAGAAAGGAAATCCAAATTTATCGCCAGAAAAATCATATCAAGCCGACTTGAGCCTGGCCTGGAATGATGAGCGGTGGTCTGTTCAGTTAAGTCCGTTTTACAATTATTTCCCGAATTACATTTATTTAAATCCGACCTCCGGACATGATTATGCTTATGGTGCCGGCAATCAAATTTTCGAATACGCACAAAGTAGTGTACAGCGATTTGGAGGCGAGCTTCAGCTTAAATATGAAATTTTTAAAAACTTAAGCACTCAGTTCTTAGGAGAAATTTTACAGGCTAAGCAGCTATCAGGAAATAAAAAGGGTTTTACGTTACCTTTTTCTCCACCCGCTTCTGCCCTGATCAATTTAACATATTCTCCGAAAATAGGCAGGCAATTGTCTAATACTTATTTCTCCATCGATTATCGCTTAACGAGTAAACAGGATAATATTGTTCCACCAGAAAAGAAAACTCCTGGTTACCAGATAGTAAATATACAAGTCGGCACAAAGCTTTCCTTGTATGGCAATCCGCTCCAGTTAAGTCTGCAAGTTCAAAATCTGTTTGATACAAAATATCTCAACCATACCAGTTTTTACCGCCTTATCGAGCTTCCTGAAGCAGGAAGAAATCTTGTGCTTTCGTTAAAAATCCCTTTTGGAAAATAATACAGTTTAATTACACCCATCAACAAAAAAAACATCAACAATGAACAAAATTACAAACCCCCTTTTAGCCCTGCTGATTACGGCAGCAACATTTACCGCCTGTAAAAAAGATGAAGTGATTACAGACCTGCCAACGATTACAAATCTGGAGGTGGGAATGAATAACAATAAAACAGCCTATCCCGGAACCGACATTCATTTCGAAGCCGATCTTTTTGCTGCGAGTAACTTAGCCAGTGTTGATTTAAATATTAAACCAAAAGTAGGTACCGGCTGGAACTTCAACCAAAAATATACTGAAGGCTTTGCAAATGTAAAGAATGCAAATTTCCATAAACATATTGATGTACCCACAAATGCTGCACTCGGTAGTTACATCGTAACGATTAAAGTGACTGATCTGTTTGGGAGAACAACTGAAATCACCAGCGATCTGGAAATCAAATACGATCCAACGCTGCCTAGCGCTACAGGATTTGAGGTGGGTTTGAATACTGCTGGAAATGATCTGCATGTTGAAGCCACAGTTGCTGCAATTAACAAAATTGCCAGAATTGAAGTTGAAGTTCATGGTGCTGCATGGGAAAAAGATTTTCTTTTTACCGATGCTGCCATGGTGGGTTTAAGCACCTATAACTTTCATAAACACCTTGATGTTACTGCTGCGCCTAAAGGCCACTATCATGTTCACCTGAAAATTGTAGATCAGTTGGGTAAAGAAAATCAATTTGAAGAACATTTCGACAAGTAAATCAATAATTATGAAAAATAAATTCAATCCAGTTAAAACAGGCTTTATTGGCTTATGTGCATTATCCGTTTTATTGCTCAGCAATTGTAAAAAGGAAACAGAAGACATTGATACTACCTACCCTGAAATTATTTCAAGCGCCACTTCTTTTCCGCAGCAATGCAGCGTAATTAAACGTGGAGAAACATTTACGTTTAAAACCCAGATAAGCGACAATGTCGAATTGGGATCAATGAGCATCGATATCCACCACAATTTTGATCATCATTCACACAGTACCGAAGTAAATAGTTGCAATATGGAAGCCATCAAAACTCCCGTAAAGCCTTTTCTGCTCATCAGAGAGGTGAGTATCCCGGCAGGGCAAAGAAATTATGAAGCCACGGCCTCAGTAAATGTACCTGCGGATATTGATCCCGGCGATTATCATTTTTTAATCAGAATAACGGATAAAGCAGGATGGCAAACCATCAAAGGAATTAGTATAAAAATTAATTAATCAATAAAAATCAAACCTAATGTTATCTAAAAACAATTTTAAAAAAGCAGCATTGATTGTTGCTGCTGCTGCTGCATTTGCAGCTTGTAAAAAAGACAGCGCACAACCTGAAGAAACACCCACAATAACGGCCAGAGAATTTAAGTATGTAAGGTTGCTTACTTCAGATGAGACGTCGAACAAGCTCACTTTGGTAGATCCATCAACCTCGGCAGTAACTGCTTTCGATGCTAAATTTCCTTTAGCTAATCTTTACGCAACATCCTCAGGCAGATATGCTACAGTGCTTTATGGGGCACAAAATTTAGTGGAAGTTTTTGATAGCGGCCTTGCTTCTCACGTAGACCATGTAGATGTGCTAAATAATCCGAAATGGGCAAACATTACTGCTACAGGCATTAAACCAACTCATTTTAAAACCAAAGCCAATGAAAGTTTAATCTTTAACGATGGAGATGGAACGTTGAGCCGGGCCGTAGAGAGCGATTTTAATACTGCCGGGGCAAAGTTTGCCACTGTTAACGCAGGTTTGTTACCGCATCACGGTGCAATGGCACAGTTTACAAATGGAACCTATGCCGTAACATCAACAGCAGTTTCCGGAGCATCTCCAAATCGGGTGCTCGTAATCGATAAAACAGGTAAAACCGTTTATGCTTCTACGCTTGAAATTGGCGCCATACATGGTAATGCAAGTGATGGAACAAACGCAGTATTTGGTGGCTTTAGCAGTTCTGCGGCAACCGCGGGAGGTGTGTTGGTAGTTAAATCTACAGGTGAGCAAAGGTTAATTCCTAATCCTGATGGTTTTGGTGCGTTCAGGTTGGCCAGTATTTATTACGCAGAATCGGCGAAAAAGTTTATTGGATATGTAGCAACAAAAGGTGCTTACTTAATAGATATTGCAACAGATAAAATTACCCCAATTTACAGCGGAGCTGATGCTTTTCAATGCAAAGTTGATTTTGCAGGAAAAAACTTATTGATTTTGACGCTAGATGGAAAATTAAGAGTATATGATTTAACCACCGGCACATTGAAAAAAGAAGGGTCGGTGATTTCTGCAACATCGAGCACAGATACTTATAAGCCTGTTCTAGAAGCAACTGGCAAATTTGCCTACATCGCGATGCCAGCGTTGGGTGAGGTACATCAAATCAATCTATCAACTTTTGCTGTAACAGCAAAACATAAAGTTTCTGCTAAGCCGGTACGTTTAGCAATTTTTGGCTTTGAAAGCGATGCTTCTCATAACTAATTCTTAATATTCGAGGCAGTTGGTTAACTGCCTTGAATATTATTTTGCCTTTGCCATAGCATTTAGCTGCGTTAAATGTGTTTTGAATTTAGGAAGATATTTTCTAGCATATTTCTTTACCGCAGCATCAGATGATTTTGAACCTGCTTCAAAAAGTACAATTAAATTCTGGTGATCCTGAATACTGGAAGCAATATACGCCTGATCAAAATCCTGCCCTTTGGCATCCTTCAATTTATTTACTGATTGTTGAATATCAGCATTCCGAAGCATTGCAAATCCATTTAACATGACACCTTTTGCCTGACCGGTATTTCCGGCTTCTCCCTGATTTTGGTTTCTAGATGTATCCTGTAATGTTGTTGGTGCCGAATCAACTCTACCATCTGGTCTTTGCCCTTCTTCATTTTTACTTGCCGTTAAAGTAATGTTTTTACTTTTGGCTAAAGCTAAAAGTTCTGTATTGGCCTGAGCATGTGCGTCAAGTACCGTTTGGGCAAATCCCTTCAATTTCGGACTTCCATTTTGCGCTGCTATCCCACTCATTTGCGTCGCCTTTAATCCATAAAGCAAAGCTTGATTCATAAATACTTCAGGTGGTAAAACCTCTTGTGTCATGCCCGATTTAGGTTGACTGGATATCTTTCCTAAAATATCATGTGCGGATAAATTTGTTCCTAAAGAGATTGTCAAAAGAAATGCAAATGCTGTTTTTATATTTTTCATGGCTTAAATAAATGATGTTATTAATCAACTATAAAAGCACCACAAAAGTTTGCTATATTTCTATTTGATTCCGCAAAAAGTTAATAACTCGTATGGTGTGAAAAACTTAGCTAAACATCTGATAACGATAGCCGTTAAACCTGTATACAAAACATAAAGCGTATGAAAAAGTGCATATATGTTGTAGAGGATAATCCAAGTATCAGAGAGATTATCGAGTTTTTGCTTACTGAAGAATTGTATGAGGTGAAAGCTTGCCGAAATACCAGCGACTTTTGGCTACAAATGCAAGAAAGCATTCCAGATATGGTCATCCTAGATATTATGCTGCCTGACGGAAATGGAATTGATATTTGCAGTCAGCTGAAAACGAATATCAAAACACATGATATTCCCGTGATGATGATGTCGGCAAATAATCATTTAAACGCTGTTAAGGCAAAATGTACTGCCGAAGATTTTATCAATAAACCTTTTGATTTAAATGATTTTGCGAGCCGTGTTGAACGTTATTTACCCGCCAATTAAGTTGTTAAACTTGGTAAGCTAGAAACGATCTAGGCTTTTCTTGAAGCGATCACCTTTTTCAAGGAATTGAAATTGAGTAGTAAGGGAAGTAATGTTAATGGAGATAAACATATCGGTATAAGTGCAATTGAAACCTTACTTAATCCGTTTGTAACCGCTAGATAAGTCAGGATGCCAAACGCGACAAGATACACCAGACCCAAACCCAACATTACACCTTTTAACAGATCTTTTCTTTTAATTAGTGCTTCAACACTTTCCGGTTGTTTTATATTTTGTTCCATTAATACGTTTGCTTGGAATGATTAATTAGTTCTTATTTTTAGAAAGCCGTTCGCCATTGGCATCGAATTACAATCTTCTGCAATTTGCAATTTTTTAGGTTCATGAACAAAAAAAAGCAGGTTCAAAGTTACATCATAAAAACAAATGCCGCTGAAATAAATTCCAGCGGCACTTTTAGCTATTGTTTTAAGCGCTGTTAATTCACATCAAACCAAAGCTTTGTGGTTAAAAGGTCAGCACCCTGACTAGCCATCGCGTTTTTATAACTTTGTCCGTTTAACGATTGCTCCGTTCCGGGATAAATGAAACGCACCGGAATCTGGCCATTTAATACTGTATTTACTGATGCCGAAAGCTGTGGATAATCTAAGCGGCGACGCTCTGCCCAGGCTTCCAAACCCTGACCAAACAGTGCCAGCCACTTTTGCTCACCAATTGATTTTTTATAATTTGCGGCATCATACTGAACTGATGCCTGTGCAAGATAAGTGGTTGCAGCAGCATCTGACAGGCCAAACTGTTTTAACGAAGCTGTTACACCCTGCTTATAAAGTTCAGCAGCATTTTCTGTTGTCAAGCCTCTTGCAGCAGCCTCTGCCCTGTCGAACAATAATTCCGCATAACTGAAAATTACAGCTGGAGATTGCGGCGTTAAAAAATAGGCTCCCGGTTTTGAGGTTCTTGCGAAACCCAGATTACTGGCCTCTGAATTGGTTAATCCGTTCGGTAAACCGATATACTCCTGAGGGGTTGCAGTTTGTGTTTTACTGGCATAAATTGGCAAACGTGGATCATTCAGTACAAACAATTTATCAACGATGGTTTTGCTGATCCGATAATCGTCACGGGTATCAAATTGTGCACTCACAGGATTTTGTTGTGGAGAGATCTGATAAATCAACTGAGCAATATCAGCATTATCACTAATATATAAATCGCCATCCGCCTTAATCTCATCTAATACCTGTTTGGCTTTAGCTGGCTCTTTATCTGCAATTCTTAAAGCGATTCTCAGCCTCAAGGCATTGGCAAACTTTTTCCATTTGGTGATATTTCCGCTGTAGATAATATCGCCTGCAATCGCTTTCCCTGCAGGATCAAGCGTATTCTTAGCTGTTTTCAAATCTTCTAGCAAACCGAAATAAACGTCTTTTTGTTTATCATAAGCGGGTGTTATAAACTCGTTTAGCTTTCCTGCCTGACTATAAGGAATATCGCCATAAGCATCGGTAAGCAAAAGAAACGACCAAGATCTTAGCGTTAAAGCCACTCCACGATAATTCGGGTGAGCAGTGGTATTTCCAATTTCGATAATTTTGTTAAAACCGGTGATACTTTGAGAATACAGCGTAGACCATAGAGAGGTAAAACTACTGTTTGAATAAATAAAGCGGTCTTCTTCGGTGTATTGAACCTTTGCCCAATGCTGCACAAAAAGCAAACTGGAGTTCATATTATTCGTAGTTCCCCAATACGCATCGGCTGTATTTTTGATTGCAGCCGTAAGCAAATAATCGGGTTGTGCATTTTCTGTTGCATTCGGATTGATGTTCACTTCATCGAGTTCTTTACTGCATGATGCTGCTAAAAGCGAAACAAAAGCAGTGATATATAGAAATTTCTTTTTCATGGGGATAGGATTAAAATCTGATATTTAAGTTGATACCATAAGTACGGGTAGTTGGATTCGAAAGGCTTTCTAACCCCTGGCCGTTGCCAGTGTTAAACGCTACTTCCGGATCAATATCGGCTACATTGCGATGCAAGATCGCGAGGTTTCTACCCACTAGCGACACCGAAACGCCCTGCAAACTTAACGGCCGAACCCATTTTGCAGGAAGATTATAACTCAATTTAATTTCGCGGAGTTTTACGTATGAAGCATCAAATATATTGGCCTCATCAATGGTACGAAACGATTTGTAATAGGTTTGTGCAGGAAGTATTTTTTCATTGCGTTTTCCATCGGTTGTTACGCCATCGAATATGATACCATCGTCGTAAACAGTTACACCTGCCGGCGCCGCAGCACCATCAGCCAGTCTTACTGTTCCGTTTGCTTTTACATTTCCCGGATAGTAATAGGAGATGCCGCCAAATTCTGCCGCTCTGCCTGGTAAAGTTGAGGCCAAAACGCCTGTGTAAGTTCCTGTTGCATAAGTACCGTTGTAAATCGATCCACCAAAGCTGGCATCAATTAAAACACCTAAACTAACGCTTTTGTAAGTGAAAGTATTTGATATGCCTCCAATCCAATCTGGTGTATATTTACCCAAAACCCTTTTGGTAGGATCGGTTTGTGGTGCACCAGTTGCATTCACTACGATATTTCCGTTGCCATCTCTTAGAAATGCATTTCCAAAAAGTGTTCCGTAAGGTTGACCAACAGCTGCAATTACCTGAGCAGAATTGGTTGACACTACATAATTTTGCAATAAACCCGCTTTATCCAATTCGATTACCTTACTTCTGTTTGCCGCATAATTCACATCAATATCCCAGGTGAGCTGTTTTTTAACTGGCGTAACACCCAGCTGAACTTCTATACCTTTATTGTTGATCTTTCCAGCATTCAGCAATTTAGATCTGAAACCTGTACTTTGGCTCACATCAACACTTAAAATCTGATCGTAACTGTTTGTATTATATAAACTCACATCAAAACGAAGGCGTTTTTTAAATAGAACTGCCTCTGCTCCCAATTCTGATGATGTGGTGGTTTCAGGTTTCAAATCAGGATTCAAATCTGTAGTGGATGCTGTAAGTTGAGGATTGCTTCCAAACGGAGCGCTGAAAGAAAAAGTGTTAATCAAACGATACGGATCGGCATCCTTACCTACTTTAGACCAACCTCCGCGAATTTTGGCATAATCTAAGACATCGCTTTTGATGTCAAAAGCTTCCGTTAATACCAAACTTCCGTTAAATGATGGATAAAAATAAGATCTGTTTTGTGCCGGCAACGTTGATGACCAGTCATTACGGGCGGTGATATTTGCAAAAAGGTAATTTCTAAATCCAATTTGTGCTGATGCGTAACCGCTATATGATTTTAGTTTACTGTAATTATTAGAGGAAGTCAGTGGATCTCTCGAATTGCTTAACGTGTATAAACCCGCAACCGCAAGTCGTGGGGCACTTTGATCATTTTGTTCGATATATCTCGAGCGGATATTCGTTCCAAGCAAAGCCTCTATACTGAAATCATCATTAAGCTGTTTGGTATAGTTCAGCGTTGCATCGGTATTGTTTTCATTTACAGTAAAGGCACTTTCGCTGTATGATCCAAACGGGGTTCCGTTGGTGCCATATGCAATTCTGATTTTACGACGATCGTTGTAATAATCTGTTCCTGAACGGAAATTGAAATTTAACCCGTCAGTAATTTTATAATTCAGCCCGATATTTCCAATGATCCGGTTTCGGTTTTGTGATACCGTATTTTCATAAGCCACCCAGTATGGATTACTATAATAGCTGTTGTTCCAATTGAAAGTATTACCGTTCTCGTCGAGATAGTTTTTCAGTTGGTTGATGTCAACCTGTCTTCCAAACCAGGTAAACTGAAGCATGGTGCTCGTCGATCGTGAACCACCCGTTCCAGGCAAATTGTCTGAACCTAGTTTACTGTAATTTGCATTGGCCGTAAGGGTTAATTTTGGTGTAATCCTTAACGTAGTATTTAAAGCGAATGAATTTTTGTCTTGCCCAGAATTTGGCACCACGCCAACCTGCTTTAGGTTATTATAAGATAAGCGATAATCGAATTTCTCTCCGGCATCTTCAACAGCAATACCATTCGAAAGCGAATAACCGGTTTCAAAAAAATCACGCACATTATCAGGATTGGCTACAAATGGAACAGCCACCCCTTTAGAAAAAAACTGAGGAATCAATCTGCCATCCATTCTCGGGCCCCAGCTTTCATCCACGCCATCATTTGTACCAGCACCTTTACCGTCTACATAGCTGAATTTACCTTCAGATCCCTGGCCAAAAACATCCTGATATTTCGGGAGGGTAAGTAAACTTTCAATAACCCCGTTGGAATTAAAAGTAACCCCTAACCCCTTTTTTGATTTTCCTGATTTAGTTTTAATAATGATAACACCAGCCGCCGCTCTCGATCCATACAATGCAGCAGCATTTGGTCCTTTAAGCACACTGATCGATTCGATGTCATTTGGGTTGATATCTGAAATGGTGTTTGCATAATCTCTTGCACCGGCGGAATTGAGTTGTGAGTTATCCACAGGAATCCCATCCACTACAAAAAGCGGCTGGTTATTTCCTGAAATGGAAGTTTCACCACGAATAACCACCCGGGAAGACCCCATATCGCCCTGGCTATTGGTTACGCGAACACCGGCAACTTTTCCTGCCAGTGCATTTACCAGATTGCTTTCCCTGGCTTCTGTCAAGCTCTCACCCTTGAGCTCCTGAACCGCATAACCCAGAGATTTCTTTTGTCGGGATATGCCTAATGCGGTAACGACTACCTCATCTAATGCATTATCGCCGTCATTTAATACCACATCCAGCACTTTATTATTTTCTGATACCTCTACCTCTTTCGTGGCAAAGCCGATATAGGAAAATACCAACGTGCTTTTGCCCGCAACAGTAATAGAAAAATTTCCTGTTCCGTTACTTGTTACCGCTTGTTTAGTACCTTTTACAAAAATAGATACGCCAGGCAGGGTTTCTCCTGATGAACTTTTTACCGTGCCCGAAATTGCAAGATTTTGTGCTCGAACGAATGGTGAAAGCAATAGCAAAAACAGTATTGCCGGTAGCTTAATTTTTTTAAACATAATAGGTTAAATTGATGATTAGTTAAAACTGATGTGAAAAATATAGGCAAAGCAATTCCACCCCGCTTTTAGCGATTTTTTTAAACACCTTGATATTGATAATTTTAGTTGGAGATGGTATATGATGAATTTAATTCAAACACATACCCTTACACATTCGGCCTCGCCAATACATGTTAAAATTGTTGAACTGGGTAAATTTTTGCTCGTTAGTCTTTTTCATTTATTTTTTCTGATATATCAATACTTATCAATTATGGAAAATCAGCCTACAAAAAAAGCACTCCTGTAAATCAGGAGTGCCCTCATATATGATTAATGATTTGGCCTTCAACTGACTTAACTACCCCAAACAACTCTGGGATGGAATTAGCACCATACCCTGAGGGCTGGTTGCTAAGGTTTCACAGGGCCATTCCCTCCACCTTTCTTGATAAGTATTTTAAAATAACTGGCGCAAAGATAATATAAAAATCATAATGTCTACAAATTCTATAGATTTTATTGAAATATTTTTTTCTTAGCCAAAATCATGTCTACATTTGCTTTCTCAATTGAACATCATCCCATGAAAATAAAATTTATTGCAATACTAATAGCCGGATTGTTAACCCAAAAAGTTGCCGCCCAAACAAAGAATAAAACATACACAAAAAACCTAAAGCTTCAAAACACCTTTCAGGCGAGTGGAATTTGGAGAGGTGTTTTTAACCTAAAGCCTGGCGTTGACGTTCCTTTTAATTTTGAAATCAAAAATAAAAATGGGCAACCCTACCTCAGTTTTTTAAATGCCGATGAAAGCTTCGACGGCGGATTTGTAAAACAGAAAGGTGATTCATTATGGATTAACCTTGATCAGTTCGACAATGTGCTGGCTTTTAAAATCCAGAAGGATTCACTTGTGGGTGTATTGAAAAAACAAGATGGATCTGGCAAAGCACTTCAGCTATCAGCCAGCAAAGCGAATCAATATCGCTTCAAAACAAATGATCAAACACCTGATGCGGATTTTTCCGGAAAGTATGATATTGTATTTAAATCACAAGATGGCAAAAATGAAAACGCGGTCGGACTTTTTAAACAGCTAGGAAATAAAATTACAGGTACATTTCTCCGCATCACCGGCGATTCCCGCTATCTTGAAGGCAGTGTAGATGGAAATCAATTTTACCTTTCGGGTTTTATAGGTTCCAGCCCATCTTACTATAAGGGTACATTCTCAAAAGATGGAACAATTCAGGGAGAAGCAGTGAGTGCAAGAGGAAATACGCCATTCACCGGAAAACAAAACGAAAATGCTGCTCTCCCCGATGCTACCAAATTAACCTTTTTGAAAGAGGGTTATAAAACGCTGAACTTCTCTCTCCCCGATGTAAATGGCAAGAAAATTTCATTAAGTGATGATAAATTTAAGAACAAAGTAGTGATATTAACCATTACGGGTACCTGGTGCCCTAATTGTGTGGATGAGGCATCATTCATTTCGCCCTGGTATAAGGAAAACCGAAACCGTGGCGTAGAGGTTGTTGGTATCCACTACGAGCGCCAGCTTGATTCAGCGTATGTAAAAAAGGCATTAGGCAGATTTCGTGATAAGTTCGACATTCAATATGATCAGGTAATTGCGGGTAAACCTGATAAAAAGCAAGTTGCTGAGTCACTTCCGGGTCTGAATAATTTCTTATCCTTCCCAACGATGATCATCATCAATAAAAAAGGCGAGGTTGCGCAAATCCATACCGGTTACAGCGGACCCGCAACCGGAAAATATTACACTGATTTTGTAAGCGCATTCAATGCGGAAATTGATGGATTGCTGAAACAAACCAATCTGTAGCGCAGTGCTATTTCCTCTTTAATATCTCAACCCTAACTATTTTGCAATATCATCCCGTTCGTATTTTGGTCGATCGGGATGATCTTCTTTGTTCTGCGGCCACGAAATAACACCTGTTTGCTAACTAATCTTTTCGGCTGTAGCTAATTTTATTCTTGTAACAAATATTTTTCATTGCAATTTCCTACCTGAGAGGCGGTCTTCAATATTTTATTTATCTTGGTAAATCGTTTTAACATCGCTCAACATCGGATATCCAATTGGAAATGGTGTTTAGCTGTTAACATTTAACTAAACAAACCCCTTAACCTCTCATCAACATCTAAATGCTCAAATCAATTTTCTCGCTGCTCCTCGCATTCATTTGCTTGCAGTGCTTGCAGGCTTTGGCGCAAAACAAAACAACTGTTAAAGGAATTGTTGCCGATTCTGCATCCAAAGCACCAATGGAATTTGCCACTGTAGCCGTTGTTAATGCGAAAGACACTTCGTTGGTATCTTATACATTAACTGATAAAAACGGAACCTTCAAACTTTCTGGTATCGCTGTGGATAAACCTGTCAAAATCATCATTTCTTTTGTAGGTTATAACACCATCCGCCAAAACCTGCATTTACAAAAAGAATTAATTACCGATTTAAAAACCATATACTTATCTGGTAATACCTTAATGGATGTGATCATCTCGGGTGAAAGATCGCCGGTAACAGTTAAAAAAGACACCATAGAATTTAACACCGAAGCCTTTAAAACCAGGCCTAATGCAGTAGTTGAAGAACTGTTGAAAAAGCTACCTGGCGTACAGGTAAATGTTGATGGTTCGATTCTGGTCAATGGAAAATCGATAAGTAAGTTGCTAATTGACGGAAAACAGTTTTTTGGCGATGACCCTAAAGTGGCCACCAAAAACCTGGATGCAGATTTGGTTGCGAAGATTCAGGTTTATGATGACCGGGAGAACGACCCTGATCACCTGGTGAGTAATTCTGAAGTGAGCAAAATTATTAACCTGAAACTAAAAAGTAAGATTAAGAAAAGTACGTTGGGCAAAGTTTATGCCGGTGGCGGAAGCCGAGATCGTTATGAAGCGGGGGGAATTTTAAGCAATTTCAGAGATACGCTCCAGGTAAGTTTAATTGGTTTGGCCAATAACTTGAACCGCACTGGTTTTTCCGGTCAGGAACTATATACTATGGGTGGTTTCGACAGGTCTGGCGGTGGCGGACAAATCTATGATGGCACTTTTGGTGGCCGGGGTTATGGTGGCATTGAAAGTGTGGCTTCGGGAGGTGTCAACATCAACAATAACTATGGCAAAAAACTTAAGCTTAACCTTACTTATTTTTTCACCCATAGCGACAACCTTTACAATGGAACAAATTATATCGAGCAAACTGTAGCGAATACTACTTTGATTAATAACTCCAGAAATATGAGCAATAATAAAAGTAATAAACATGCTGTAGGCGGCTTGGTAGAATGGGTTCCTGATACGATGATGCGCATCAGATATGAGCCAAAGGTAAACCTCAATTATCAAAATAACAGAAACGAAAATAGTAATAGCAGTTCTAACTCCTTGTTACCCCGTTTAAGTGAAAGCGCCGGGCTTAATACTTCAAATGCTAATAATAGTGGTTTCTCACATAACTTTATGTACTACCGAAGGCTAAAGAAAAAAGGAGAATCGATTAATATTACACATTCGCTGCAGATAAACAGTAACAATAATGAAGATTTTAATAAGTATCGGCTCGAATCTTTTTCTGCGGAAGTGAGATCAGAAACACAGGATCGATTTAGAGAGAGCTGGAACAAATCCAATTCAGGGGATTTGTCTGTAACTTACAATTATCCTTTGAGCAAAAAACTAACATTGGAGCTGAATTCCGGAACACGTTTTTCCAGCAATATGGATCTGGCAAGTACATTCGAATACAATCCATCTACAATGCTTTACGATTTTTTCCTAACCAACCTGAGTAACGATTTACAGCGTAACGTTTTCATTCAAAGCATTCGTCCGCAGTTGTTTTATAAAATCACTAAAGATTATAGCTTAAGGGTATCGGTTAAGGGAGAATATCAGGATGTACGTAATGAATTTAATTTCGGTTATGAAGATATCAATCGTAAATATTATAACTTTTATCCATCTTTCAGATTTGATGCACCAAGTTTTTCACTGAGTTATGATGAGCGTTTAGACCTTCCCGGAATTTCTCAGATGCAACCCATTGCCCGCCAATATAACCAGCTATACACGGCTATAGGAAACCCTGATTTGAGGGCAAACCTGGTACGCACATTAAATCTAAATGTATACAAATACATCCCTTCCAAGCAGATTAATTTCAATTTATATTCTGGCTATATTTTTAGTAATAACGGTGTTTTGCAACGTAGTAATGTGAATAGCGCTGGCGCTACTGTAGCCAGTTTTGTTAACCGTGGTGGTTACAGAAATGGCTATCTGGGCCTGAGTGTTGGTAAGCAGTTTAAAAAATCGCAGAAGTGGCAAGTTGGTTTAAATACCTCGGCAAGAGCAAACCTTAACCAAAGGCCTTTTATCCTTAACGCTGATGAAGGTTTTCAAAATTCACTGGATATTGGTTTTGGAGAAAACATCAATCTGAATTATGGCGACTTGCTTAGCCTGAATGCTAAATATGATTTCTATAAACAGATGACCCGCTACAAAGATGTAGATTTTGCAAAAGTGAATACTTACACCCACTCTGCCGGTGGAGAATTTAGCCTGAGGTGGCCAAAAAGGATTATTTTAGATGCTAACTATACGTATTTTTACAATCCTCAAATTGGGCAGGGTTTTCAACGCAGTTCACATCAACTTAACCTTGCGCTTTCCATTCAAATGCTGAAAAAAGATCGCGGGCAGCTCAAGCTTTCGGTTTATGATTTATTTGATCAAAACATTTCGATAAATCGTTACGCCTTTAATAACGCAATAGGCATATCCGATCGGAATATCCTTCGCCGTTATTTTCTGGCAACTTACCAGTACAAGTTAAATGTATATAAGAAATAAAGCAATTATTTTCCGCTAGGCGATAACTAAATTCCTTTAAAAGTAATATTTATAAAACATTGGATCTTTTGCTTAATGATAAACATTGAAGTTTTTCATCATCAACAAACCAAAATAAGTAAAAGATGTTTATACTTATAAAATCGAAAACCCTTGTACTAAAATCCCTATAAAACTAAATGGAGCACCCATCTCAGCCATTTTTTTACCTTTTCATAAGGTATTTCCTAGATTTTAGCTGCTATTTAAGGTTTTACATCAAAGAAATTTAGAAAATAAAAAATCAGTCCCACACATGCGTAAAGTTTTAATTATTGAAGATGACATTGACATTTTGAACGTAATGACCACAATTTTGAAAGACTCTTATCACGTACTTCCCATTTCTTCTCCCCGCCATTGGAAAAACGATGTGGAAGAATTTCAGCCAGATATTGCCATTATTGATGTGCACCTTGGAGATGAAGATGGAATTAATATTTGTAGAGAATTAAAATCAAATTCAAAAACTTCACACATCAAACTTGTGGTAACAAGTGCTCTGGTAATTCAGCCTGAGCGTTTAAAAGAATACTGCGATGCTTATTTAGAGAAACCTTTTGAGATTGATAATTTTACCGAGATTATTGAAGATGTACAATTGAAATGATTTGATCAGTACGATAATGCAATAGTCACATTGATGAACATTTAAAAGAAATTCCGGGAAATATTGGGCGGTGCATTGCTCAGGAGTTAAGTGGTAAAGACACATAAAACGTTGAACCTTCACCGCGTACACTCTCTACCCATATTTCCCCAGAATGACTTTTAATAATTTCTGCTGAGAGATAAAGGCCAATTCCAAATCCTGCAATATTGCGGGCTTCCACATTCTGAACCCGGTAGTATCTATCGAACAAATGCGGCAGGTCTTCTTCAGGAATACCTTCTCCTTCATCCTTCACACTGAAGGTAAGTGTATAGTTAGCTTTTGTGCAAGACAATAATATTTTGGAATGGATTGGTGAATATTTCACCGCATTGCTAATGAGATTATTTACAACGTGTCCAATTTTATCGCGGTCGCCGATCAGGATGATCTCTTCTGACGAAGTGAACTGGATGTTATGAGTGGAAACAATATGTTTGTACTCATCTTCGATATCAGCTAAAAGTTCAGAAAAATTAAAGCGTTGTCGATCGAGGTGAATTTTTCCAGATTCCAGCCGGGAAACATTCAAAAAGCCGTTAATCATGGTAGTCATTTTGGTTAACTGCCGCCCCATCTTGTCGAGCACTGAACCGGTAAAATCATCGCCGGTGTTTTTGAACAAACGCTGCAATACTTGCAAATAACCTGTTATTGATGTTACCGGTGTTTTAAGTTCATGGCTTACCATAGCGATGAAATCATTTTTCCTTTGTTCATCTTCTTTTTGAGGCGTAACATCCATGACCACCGCATACACACTTTCATTTACGCCATGAAGATCCTGGTTTACTTTACCCACCACCCGCATCCACCTGCGTTCACCGCTTATTAGATGACGGATGGCGTAAGTACTATCAACCGGACTACCAAATTTTACCGCATTTTCTAACACTTTATTAACCTCAGGTATAAATTCAGGCTCAACAGATTTCAGTACCATTTCCCAGGTAATTTCACCATCTACGGGAAGACCGTAAAGCGACCGATATCTGCCCGACATATCGGCAATACCGGTTTTTAAATCTAAACTGCAACTGCCAAGTTCCCCTGCATTAAATGCCGACTGCAGGTTTTCCTCGCTTAGTTTCAGCTTATTATTAGCCTGCTGCAACTTTTCATTTATAAGAAACTGACTTTCGTTGGCTTCGATCAATGCTTTATTAACAGACTGAATTTCTAACAGATATTGCTTTTCTTCCGTTACATCTAAACTTGAGCAAATAAAGCCATCAAAATTTCCCGATCCATCGAAAATCGGATTTCCTTTAATTCGTAACCAACGGTAATTCCCTACCTTGTCGAGTATTCTAAATTCATTAAAGAATGAAGAGTGGGCTGTTAAAGCGCTTGCGAAAATTTCTTCAACTTCAGCACGTTCATTTGGATGAACGAACGACGACCAGTCAAAATCTTTCAAATCTTTGGTTTGCCATCCCGTCAGGTTTACCCATGCATGGTTCAGATAATTTAGATTTCCTTTCGCATCATTCGTCGATATTAAAATATCACTGGCCTCGGCCATGGTACGAAAACGTTGCTCGCTCGCTGCAAGCGATCGTTGTGAACTTACCTGGTGGGTAACATCGAGTGCAATACCCAAAACGCCAGATATTTTGCCCAGTTCATAAACAGGCCGATATATTACATCGTAAAAACCGACAATTTTCTGGCCGTTACGTTCCAAAATAACCTCCTCTCCCATAAGTTCAAATGGAACTCCGGTGCGATAGACATTATACAAAACATTAACAATCGGCTGCCCTACAATCTCCGGTACGCCTTCGAATAAAGTTTTACCAATAATATCTGGCTCTTTACCTAAAAAGGTTAACATTGCTTCATTAACAACCTCGAAAACCATATCTTCTCCACGAAAAACCTGCATCGCTACCGGACTTTGTTCAATCAGGTTGCGGTATTTTTCTTCGCTAAGCTTCAATGAATCCGTACGACGTTTAACCTTTTCTTCCAGATAGAGGTTTGTTTCTCTAAGTTCTTTTAATGTTTTGGTAAGCTTTTTATCCATCAGCTCCCGCTCACCATTAAGCTGTTCAATTTCGATGAGACTTTTCTGCTGATCTACCTTTTGCTGCTTCACCAGGTTACTCTCCAACACAAGTTCAGTAACTTCTTTTACCAACTGTATAATATAACTTAGTTGCCCGTCTGCATCAAAAACCGCTGTGTGGCTAATGCTCCAATATCGCTCAACAAATTGATGAGTACTCAAATCTTCGAGATCATATCTAAGTATGGGCATGGCATTCGCGGAATTCGTTTGAACCACTTCAGATAATGCCGCCCTTAGTATTTCAACTGCTTCAAATCCGGAATCATCAGGATTGTTCGGAAAGATGTCAAAGATGTATTTACCTTCAATTGCCATTCTGGATCGATAAGTTGAAGATAAATAAAGATCACTTGCAGTAAGGATATGGAAACTTGGTGATAAAACCAGGTACATTTCAGGTAAAGCATGGAAAGTATTTAAAGTGTCTACAGACGGCGGGGAGTAAATTTTCATTGAAATACCTGGTTATAAGCCTAACAAAATTAAATATTAAATACCAGGTACGGGGTAGTTTCTTTACAACTAATCGTAGTTAGAAATAACATACTCATCAATTTAAAATACACGAACCACAAAATCCTCATTGAAACTGAAATCATAAACTTTAAACTCAATCGGCCATTCGTCTTCTACCAGATGCCCTATATATTCAGCAAAAAAATCTTTTAAAACTGGTGAAATTAATTCCTGGAACAGTAACTATTATATATTCACTATCATTTTTAACCAAAACTTCTGCCACAAAGTCTTCCCAGTGTTGTTTAATTTTGGCAGGCAAGCGATTAAAGTTTTGCTGATCGATAAAGTCACCAATTTTGCAAATACTATCCACATCAAGTTTCGCTTCATTAAGCGCCAGCCATCGCCCATCGGTTTTAGTAAGTGTTGCAACAGGTGAACCGCCGGAGAGCACCTGCCATGCCCCTCCTTCGGCTAGCCTTACCAACTGATAAGCCATTAACTGATCTTCCTGGTTAAAAAGATAGTCTAGCATCATCATGTTAGAGCCTGCCACCAATTCACCATTAAAACTACCTTTATTATCTTCCATGCCCAAATATTCGATTTGTTCCACCTGTAAAGTGACATACTGCATTAATAACCAGTTAACGCATTTTATGGTTTTAATTATTGAAAAAAACCTGCGAAATTTTGATGTGTTACTGTGATTTATTTTAATCTCCACAGAAAACTTAACTTATTGGAAATTTGAACAATAAAAGTTAAAAACTGACTTTTTAAGTAGAAATGTCAGGACAAAGAAATATTGAATACTAAATTGTTTCAAATGCTTAAAATGGATTAATTTTTGAATTGATTTTCGAAAGTCATCCATATGAAAAAGTTTATCCCATTTTTATTTGCTACCGGAATTTCGATTATTGCCATTTTATCTTCATTCACACTTGATGATCCTGAATTAGGCGTATCAACTGCGGTTTTAAGCTGGATAGCTAGCTTATGGCTTGTTTCTGGAAAAAATGATTGCGAAGGATGCTTATCTTAAGCTTTAAGCATAATTTATACTTTTAAATAAACCATCTGGTTGCCCCTCTTTAGGGTACAACCGTGTAAAAAAGATAAGAGGCAAATATTACCAGTAACACAACCCCTTGTTGCACATTGGTTTTTCCTGTAGCCAGCGAAAACATTATGGTAATCATCGAGAGCAGTAGCAGTACAGTAGAACTCATATCAATTCCTAATGTAATGGGCATTTCGAAAATGATCGATACCGCCGCAACAGCCGGAATCGTTAACCCGATGCTGGCCAATGCAGAACCCAAAGCCAGGTTTAAACTGGTTTGTAACCGATCTGATTTAGCTGCCCGATAAGCGGCCATACCTTCTGGTAGCAGCACAATTGCCGCGATAATTACACCAACCACCGATTGAGGTGCACCCAAATCGATAACCATCACCTCGATATCCTTAGAAAGTAACTTAGCCAACACAACAACCGAAAATAGGCTGATCAATAACAAGATCAAACTGGCGATGGCTGTTAGTTTAGTTGGCGCTTCCATGTGTTCATCTTCTGAGCTTGTATTTTTAGGCAGAAAATAATCTCTGTGCCTAACCGTTTGCATGAAAATAAAACCGCCGTACAAAACTAGTGATACCAGCGAAACAAAGATGAGCTGGCTAATGGTATATTCACCCACTTTCGCACTCAATGTGTAGTTGGGAAGAATTAGTGTAAGCACCAAAATAGAGGCAAGCGTAATTAAAGCCGCATTTACACCCTGAAGCTTGTAGAGCTGTTCTTTAAATTTAATTCCACCCCTGAGTAAACATATACCAACAATCGCAGTCAGGATAATCATCACGGCAGCGAAAACAGTATCTCTGGCCAGTTCGCGGGTACTATCGCCGCCTGCTAACATCAGTGAAACAATTAAACCAACCTCAATGGTGGTGATGGCCAAAGCCAGGATAATGGTACCAAATGGTTCGCCAACTTTATGTGCAATTACTTCGGCGTGATGCACCGAGGCTAAAACGCTGCCAATTAACAGCGCAGCAAGTATTACTTTTATGGTTACACCAGAATCAACACCAGTAAAAAAATAGGCTACCGCACTAATTATTGGAAGGGCAATAGTCCATTTTGGTAAGTCAAGATTTTTCATATTTGTTAGTTTTCGCAATTTATAAATTTATACAAGCTTAATGCCTGCTTGCTGAAAAGCGGTCATCAAACGAAGTAGCGTATCGCTTTTAAAAGCCGCCTCTACATAAACATTATTAATCCACACCAGAATTTTAAGTTCAATGCTATCAGCAGCCAGGTTATTAACGAGTATTTCTGGTGGAAGATTGGTAACCGTATGGGCTGAACCTTTAATCACCTCGGCAATAATTTCCTGTAATTGCTGCATATCAACGGAAGAACCAACTTTAAATAATAATTCAGATTTTAGGTAATCATTACTTAGCGTCCAGTTCACCAATCTTCCGGATAGTAAATCTCCGTTAGGAATGATCACTTCAGACCCCTGAGGCGTTAGTAATTTGCTCGACCGGATGCCTATGTCCTGAACTTTCCCTTTCTTATCCGCCAGTTCTACATAATCCCCAATTCTAAAGGGTTTCTCAAAAATAAGAATGATCCCTGAAACAAAATTATTTACAATATTTTGCATACCTAAACCTATACCAACACCAAGTGCCCCTAAAACAACTGTGAGTTTATCCATCGGAAGTCCTGATGCTGTAAAAGCAAGTAACAGGCCGATCACAATGATAATCAATCGAAACAATGCTACCTTTGAGCCTTTATGATCACTTGCGCCATCAAAACTGATCCTTTGCTCGCCAAAAAGTATAGGTACGTGTTTTTGCAGTTTATTGGAGATGTA
>NZ_AJLG01000068.1 GCF_000258495.1 Pedobacter agri PB92 | reverse complement strand
TACAACAATGCCTTTAAAGTTGGTCAAAATGGTTTCAATATCTTCACGATTTATTGAGTTTCCTGTTGGATTATTTGGCGAACAAATGAAGATTAATTTCGTGTTTTTATCAATCGTTTCTGCAATCTTTTCCATGTCTAACTGGAAGTTTGGCAGCAAGCTTACTTTACGAATTTCTACATCATTAATATTGGCAGAAACTTCATACATTCCATAAGTTGGAGGGAGTACAATTACATTATCCTTTCCAGGATTACAAAATGCCCGAAACAATAAGTCAATTGCCTCATCGCTACCATTGCCTAAAAAGGTGTTTTCAATAGGCACACCTTTAATTTTGCTAATCGCATCCTTTAAATCTAACTGCAATGGGTCTGGGTAGCGGTTATAATTTGCAGGTAGGGGAGAGCCGTAGCTATTTTCGTTTGCATCTAAAAATACTGATGCCTGACCTTTAAATTCATCTCTGGCGGTAGAGTATGGTTTAAGGTTTTTTATATTTTCTCTAACTAAATCGTTAATGTCCATTTTTTTAAGGTAAAAGGTAAAAGGTAAAAGGTAAAAGGATAGGCATGTTGCCTCCAACTTCTACATTAAATCTTCTACTGTTTTCAATCTAACTGTAATTGCATTCTTGTGTGCCTCCAATCCTTCGGCTGATGCAAGCGTTTCAACAGTAGTACCAATGTTATTTAATCCTTTCGATGAAAGATGCTGAAAGGTTATCTTCTTAAGGAAAGCATCAGTTGAAACACCTGAATAGGCTTTAGCAAAGCCACTTGTAGGTAAAGTGTGGTTCGTTCCTGAAGCATAATCTCCTGCGCTTTCTGGAGTAAGGTTTCCTAAGAATACTGAACCTGCATTGATTATCAGCGGGATAAGATTTTCGAACTTGTCTGTCGCCAGAATCAAGTGTTCTGGTGCGTATTCATTAGAAAAACTCATCGCTATCCCGGTATTTTCAGCCAATATAGCATAAGAATTTTCGATTGCCTTTGCTGCAATTTCTTTTCTTGGAAGTATAGGAAGCTGATTTTCAATTTCTAATATAGTCTTTTCTATCATTTCTTTTGATGTAGCTACTAAAACTGACTGGCTATCAGTTCCATGTTCTGCTTGTGCAAGTAAATCGGCAGCTACAAATGATGGGTTTGCAGTATCATCAGCGATCACTAAAACCTCTGATGGACCTGCCGGCATATCTATGGCTACCTTGTTTTGAACTATTGTCTTGGCGCAAGTAACATAACGATTGCCCGGGCCGAATATCTTATAAACCTGTGGTACGGTTTCCGTTCCGAAAGCCATTGCTGCAATCGCTTGTGCACCTCCAGTTAGGTAGATTCTTTCTATACCTAAAAGCAGAGCGCAGTAAGCCAAATAACAATTTGTTTTACCATCATTTTGGGGGGGAGAACAAACTATAATTTCTCTACAACCGGCAATAATTGCAGGTGTAGCTAACATTAGAAAAGTGCTGGGTAAAACTGCGGTACCACCAGGAATATAAAGACCAACCTTTTCGATTGCCCTCGATTCTCGCCAGCAAACCACGCCTGGCATGGTTTCTATCTTTTCTTCAGCTTTTAACTGAGATTGATGAAATGTTTTGATGTTCTGATAGGCAATTTCGATTGCTTTTTTTGCATCAGTAGGAATACTTGATGCAATCTGTTTTAATTCATCAGCATCCAGATAGAGTTTTTCTAATTCTACTTTATCAAATGCTTTTGCAAAATTAAACAGTGCTTTATCTCCATCATTTTTTACCGTTTTGGTGATATCTGCAACACGCTCTTCAACTAGTTTATCGTCCTCAATTCGTCGCGAACAGAGTTCTTGAATTTTTGATTGAGATAAATCTGTATAATTATAGACTTTCAATGTGTTATAATTTTAAATTAACTAATAGTTAATAGTATTTTTCGGCTTTTTAGTTCTTTTCTAGGTGATTATTTTCTCAATTGGCATCACTAAAATCCCTTCTGCACCTGCAGCTTTTAAGCTGTTAATTTTATCCCAAAAATCTTCCTCAGCAATTACAGAATGAACGGCTACCCAGTTCGGTTCAAACAACGGAACTACTGTTGGACTTTTAACACCTGGTAGCAAATCAACAACTTTTTGTAGGTTATCTTTTGATACATTCAGCACCACATACTTGTTCGATTTTGCACTTAAAACTGAGCGGATTCTTTGCAACAATTCTGCAACTTCCGGGTTATCAATTATCGATTGATTACCGATTAAAACTGCTTCAGAATTCATCACATCGGCGAATGGTTTTAGTCCGTTACTTTTCAAGGTTCCGCCTGTAGAAACGATATCAAAAATCGCATCACTTAAGCCTAAACCTGGTCCGATTTCTACCGAACCTGATATGGTTCTGATGTCTGATTTTATTCCTTTTTCTGTTAAAAATTTTTCGAGAATTACAGGGTATGAAGTGGCAATTGCTTTACCGTTTAGGTCTTCTAATTTTTGGATTTCGCTCCCGGTTTGAACGGCGATTTTTAGGGTGCATTTTCCAAAGCCAAGGCGTTGTAAATATTCAACATTTGCTTTGGTTTCGGTTATTACATTTTCGCCAACAATTCCTAAATCGGCAATACCATCCTGAACGTATTCGGGGATATCATCATCGCGAAGAAAAAGAATTTCTAATGGGAAATTTGCAACAGTAGCAATTAAAGAGCTTTTATAGTTTTCGAAAGAAAGACCACAATTTTTTAATATTTCTACAGATTTTTCGTTTAACCTACCCGATTTTTGGATAGCAATTTTAAGTGTTTTCAAAGTATTGAATATAGAGTGTGCAAGAAATTATTCTACGGAAAAAAAGTTTTGAAGTACAAAACAAACATATCATATCGCCTAACGGCGATGATGCAAATGTAAGTGATGGTTCAAAGTTAATTTCATATATTTATTTCTGCCAATATCAATGCTTTAGCTGATTAGCGCTGGCAAATATAGTGTTTGAAATGGGAAATCAAAAAATAATGGCACTTAATTTGTCTTAATTGATTTTTTAAAATTGCTATATCTCTATTTCACAATAAATACTTACGTGTTGAAAAACTTTCGCTTTCTAATAATACTGGTTATTTTACTTGTTTCGGCGTGTGGATGGTTTAAACAACCACCTGAAATTGGGAAAGTACTTGCTGAACATTTTAATAATAAGATTTATAAAGATTTTGATACGATTGCTTACGACAGCGTTTTCGTGAAAACTTTGGATAGTTTGTCAGAATCCTTTACCAATCCGAAAACAATTAATGCTTTTTACACCGCAAATAAGAATGAGCCAAAAATGGTTACAAAATTCTACATCAGTGGGGAATTAGATTCCCTTGTGGAATTTCTTAATACGAGTGGTGCTCATGGTTTTAATCCTAAAATTTTTAAAATTGAAGAAATTAAAACGTTATTGGCTGAGCTGTCTGCCAATAAGATCAAAAAGGTAGAACAGAGTTATCCTCTTATTGCAAAGCTGGAGTTATTGTCAGCAAATGCCTACCTCAACTATAACAATTTCTTAAAATATGGAGTAGTAAATCCCAGAAACATATTTTCCAGATATTACATTAAGGTAAAGCGGCCGGATAGTGCGGGTATGATCAAGCTTTTGGGATCTGAGAGCCTTGTGGAAGAACTAAGGAATGTTCAGCCAAAATCAGCTCAGTATAAAGCTTTACAAGCCGCATATTTATCAGCCAGCAATGCCAACGAAAAGCGTATTTTGCTGCTAAATATGGAGCGTTTCCGCTGGGCGATGCCAGAAACCGGAAGCAACTTCGTACAGGTAAATATCCCCGATTTCAAACTTACATGGTTCGATGAACAAGATACGGTGATTTCGATGAAGGTTTGCGTAGGGGGCAAGCGTGAAAATGGTTACGAAGAAAAATTAAAAGCTTTTGCAAAATCAGGTAATCTGGATGATAAGCCGAAGAACCATGAAACCCCGATGTTATTCAGTAAAATTAATTCTATACAGGCAAATCCAGTTTGGAATATTCCGGTTAGTATTGCCCAAAGTGAAATTTACTGGATGGCGAGAAAGGATCGGTATTATCTATCCAACAGTAACATCAACGTTTATTATAAAGACAAATTAATCGGGGAGCCTGATACGATAAACTGGAGTAGATATTCGAGAGATAAGCTGCCATTTAAATTTAAACAAGGTTCCGGCGGCGGAAATGCATTAGGTAAATTTAAGTTTATTTTCGATAACAGCTCAAGCATCTACTTGCATGATACCAATAATAAAAATGGTTTCAACTTAGCCAACAGGGCAATTAGTCACGGCTGTGTGCGAGTTGAAAAACCGCTTGAATTTGCAGAGAAACTGGTTGGCGATAGCTATACCTACGATAAATTAAGAGCTGAAGTTGATTTGCCACCTGTTGACAGCACCCATAATAAATGGTACAAAAAACGTATGGCGGCAAAAGCAGATACAACGAAATCATTTCAACTAAAACCAGCTTGGTTTGGTCCAAAAAAAGCAGTTCCGCTTATTATTACTTATTTCACTGCATGGGCTCAAAATGGTAAAATCGAATATCGCCCTGATGTTTATCAAATGGATGAGAAACTATGGACAGCCATGAAAAAATTTAGATAAATGTTATTACTGCCAGTTAGAATTGGTTTCCCTGCTATATTCTAACTTTTTATTAATGTATACATCCCGAATTGATTTGTGTTTTTTGTTAGTGGATTTATATTTTGAAAACTTTTATTGCCTTCTTTTTTCCTGCACTTTTAATTTATTTTTTTATCACTCATAAGCCTAAGCCTTCAACTGGTGAACTGTTGGCTGAAAGTTTGCATGATGAAAAGTATTTGGCATTTGATTCCATTGCATTTGATTCAGTGTTCTCAGCGGAATTAAAAAACTTGTCTGCCAAATACGTGAATATTCATAAACTTAAAGCGTATTATGCCTCCACTGGCAACCAGCCAATCCTGATCAATAAGTACCTATCAAACAATGGTATTGATACCCTGTTGAGCTATCTTAAAACAAGTGGTGATCATGGCTTTAACCCAAATATATTTCACACTTCCGGAATTGAACAACTCATTAAAAAGCTAAGAGAGAATGACTTCAGTTCAGTTAAAGACAGCTATTCAACAATTTCAAGATTAGAAATCTTATCGGCCGACGCTTTGGTTCGATATACCAGTTATTTAAAATATGGGGCAATAAATCCGAAAGAAATCTTTAGCAGGTATTTCATCGACGTGAAGCGGCCAGATAGCTTTTTCATACCAAGTCTCCTAAATGCTGTCAATATCGTTGATACACTTTCAAGCTTGCAAGGTAAGTCTGCTCAATACAAGGCTTTACAAGAAAAATATCTCAATTCTAAGAATGATTCGATAAAAAAGGTATTGCTAATCAATATGGAACGCTTAAGGTGGGTGCTGCCTGATGTTGGCAAGCAGTTTATACAAGTTAATATTCCTGATTTTAGATTGGTTTTTTTCGACGGTAAAGATACCTTAACCGCTATGAAAGTTTGTGTAGGAGGCCCCAAAGATTTAGATTACGATGCGCAATATAAGGTGTTTGAAAAAACGGGTGATATAAAAGATAGACCGGAAAATAGAGAAACCCCAATGTTATTTAGCAACATTAAAAAATTATATACAAATCCAGTTTGGAATATTCCTGAAAGTATTGCCCAAACGGAAGTATATACAATGATCAGAAGAAGTTCTAATTATTTAAAGCGAAAAAATATAGCCGTTTATTACAAAAATAAGAAGATCGAAAACCCATCTACCATTAGGTGGTATAAGTACGATAGGAATAACTTCCCTTTTTTGTTTGTACAGCAGCCAAGCGATGACAATTCTTTAGGTCGGCTTAAATTTATTTTTCCAAACAGCAGTAGCGTTTATCTGCACGATACTAACTTTAAACAAGGATTTAAATTGAAAAACAGGGCGATAAGCCATGGTTGTATCAGGGTGGAAAATCCATTGAAACTTGCAGAACTTTTAGTTGTAGATACGGCAAAATATGATTCGATAAGAAAGGAACTAAGACTAAAGCCTTTACGAAATGCAGGCCAACCGGTTTCCAGCTTTAAAGCGGGGCAGGTGCCTCAAAAAGATTTAGTTCCGGTAAGGTTTAGCCCTAAAGCTGAAACACCCATTCTCGTCACTTATTTCACTGCGTGGTCGCAAAATAATAAAATCGAATACCGCCCTGACATTTATAAACTGGATGAAAAGCTTTGGGCGGCAATGAAAAAATATAGATTATAACTTAAATGTTATAAAAAAAAGGCAGGATTTTAACAGCCGAATTTGGATTTGAAATCCAAAATAATATATTTGTTATCAAACATTTAAACTATAGAAATCAAATTACAGGACAAAAAAATTAACGCTCAACCTACGTCGCTGTAACTAATCCTATCCCTATTATTTAGAAAATTGGTAGCTGCTTTATTAATTTAAAAAAGCTCTTTTTTCGCATCTCGTTGCATTTTTCAATGCGACATTGATGTCGTACATCTCATTTTTTTTATACACAAAAATTTAAATTAGCAATGGCAATCAATTTACAAAAAGGACAAAAAATTAATATTGGATTATCAAAAATCACAGTGGGTTTAGGTTGGGATCCGAACGAGGGCACCGGCTATGATTTTGACCTGGATGCATCAGCTTTTATGATTGATGCCAATCGCCTGATTCCAGCAGAAGAATACTTTGTTTTTTACGGAAATACAGATTCTCCTGATCAGGCTTTACACCATACCGGCGATGACCCGACCGGGGGAAACAGTGCTACAGGCGATGATGAAAGCATCCAGGTTGATTTATCAAAAGTTGACGATAGTATTCAGGAAATTCTTTTTGTGGTTACCATCCACGATGCGGTTACCCGTAAGCAAAATTATGGACAAGTCAGAAATTCCTATATCCGAATTGTTGACGATAGCACTGGAGAAGAAGTAGCCAAATATGAGTTAGGGGAGGATTTTTCTATCGAAACAGGTGTTGAATTTGGCCGCTTGTATAAACGAGACGGGCAATGGAAATTCGAAGCTTCAGGCATTGGTTATCGTGAAGATTTGTCTTTCTTCTTATCTAAATATTTCAAAGGTCAAATCATAAAATAAAATTCAACGCTCTGTATGGCTATAAATTTAGTTAAAGGTCAAACTATTGATCTTCGTAAAAATGATAAGGGCGAAGCTTTTGACCTATCAAAAGTAACCATGGGTTTAGGTTGGGATGTAAGGCAGAAAAATACTGGCTTCTTAGGCAAACTTTTTGGTCCTAAAGAAGAGGAATTCGATTTAGATGCCATTGCTTTCCTTTTAGATGGTAATGATAAAGTTTTAAATCTAGGTAGGACCATCAATCAAAACGGCCGGCAGGTTGGGCTTTTTGAGGGTGATGTGATTTTTTTCAATTCGATGAGACATCCTTCTGGTAACATTTGGCTTACAGGTGATAATAGAACCGGTGCCGGTGACGGAGATGATGAACAGATTATCGTAAAACTCGACTCGCTGGACAGCATCTATCAAAAAATAATTTTTGTAGTATCTATCTATCAGGGAAGACAAAATAATCAGCATTTCAGTATGGTTGAAAATGCCTTCATTCGAGCGGTTGATGCAAAAGGAAAGGAAATTACCCGATACACACTTTCTGGCGATGCAAGCCTAAACGGTATGTGCACAATGGTATTTGCCGAGGCCTACCGAAAAGATGGCGGTTGGAAATTCCGGGCCATCGGCGAGCCGCATCAAACAGATAGTTTTTTAGAGATTTTGAAAAAATACGTCGGTTAAATTATTCAAACCCCTACAAGCTTTCAAATATAAATACATTCAAATAACCAAATATGGCAATTAACCTGCAAAAAGGACAACGAGAGGCGATTAGTGCGCCACAATTTACAGTAGGACTAGGTTGGGATACCAATAGTTCATCAACCGGAAGTAGTTTCGATTTAGATACTTCGATATTTGTTTTAGGCGAAAATAAGCGACTGCTTTCTGATGCGCATTTTGTGTTCTATAACAACTTAAAAACACCTGATGGTGCGGTAGAACACACCGGCGATAATTTAACAGGCGATGGCGATGGCGATGACGAACAAATCAAGGTCGATCTCTCTAAAATTGGGGCAGATGCGTCTGAGATTTGTATTGTAGTAACCATACACGATGCCGAAAACAGGAGACAGAACTTCGGACAAATCAGAAACTCTTACATCAGAATATTTGATGGAACAAAAACTGAAATTCTAAAATATGAGCTGGAAGAAGATTTCTCGATAGAAACAGCGGTAGAATTTGGAAGAATTTATAAACGAAATAACGAATGGAAATTTGAAGCAGTTGGTGCAGGAATGAAGGATGGACTTGAATTTTTCCTGAATAAGTATAACTAAAATTAGACAAACAAATGGCTATTAATTTAACAAAAGGACAAAAGATTGATCTGCGTAAGGATACTGGAGCGAAATTGACCAGTTTCTGTGTCGGCGTTAACTGGGGCGCAATTGAAACTAAAGGTTTTTTAGGTTTATCAACCAATAAACAAAGTGTTGATTTGGATTTGAGTTGTATCCTAATCGATGAAAACAATAATTTATGCGATCATATTTATTCACCACTGTATAATATCGATTTCTTACAGCAATTTGGTTTACCAAAAGGAAAGCTCGTTTCTTTAGATGGTGCGTTGAGGCACACTGGCGATGATTTACAAGGTGATTCCGGAGGTGACGATGGCTTAGATAATGAAATTATTACAGTTGATTTATCGAAAATAGATCCTAAAATTTCGAAAATTTTCTTTTTCCTTAATAACGTTGGTCAAGAGGATTTTTCGCAAATCCCATACTCAAAAATCAGAATGTATGAAGGTACACCTACTCAGGTAAAAGAGGTGTTCGCTTCCTACAACGTATCGGCAGAGTCAAGTTATTCAGGTAAAAAAGCATTGATTTTGGGCAAGCTTTATAAACGTAACGACGAATGGAAGTTCGATGCCATCGGCGATCCGACACCAGATACTTTTTTGGGCCAAACCATTCACTTAATTATTAAATCTTACTTGTAATGAATATTAAAAACATCGAAGGGTTATCAGGCGATCAAATCAGAAGTTTGGTGGCGCAAGGCGGAAAATTTGTGATGTACAAATACTGCATTTCTGTTGTGGTGATGACATTTAACAACGCATCAGATTTCCATTTTATCCATCCGGGAAAAAGTAGAATTACCCCGGGTTTAGGCCATTTATTTACCAATTTGTTTTTAGGTTGGTGGGGAATTCCCTGGGGGCCTGTATATACCATCGGAAATATTGCTACCATATTAAAAGGGGGTAAAGATTACACCGCTGAAATTCTATCGCACATTAACCAGAATGATCCGACATATGGAACAGGCACCGGTTATAATATCCCCGGACAAAATAACGGCGGCAGCACTTATAATGTTCAAAATAACAATGAAACTGCTAACACCTACAACATCCCTCAATAAATTATGAGAAGATTACCCGTTTACCTATTGCTGGATACTTCAGGCTCCATGAGTGGAGAGCCAATAGAAGCTGTTAAAAATGGTGTTCAGGTAATGATTAGCTCCCTGAGGCAAAATCCGCAGGCCATTGAAACCGCTTTTTTAAGTGTAATCACATTTGATAGCGCTGCACAGCAAATTATTCCCCTAACCGATTTGGCATCATTCCAAATGGTAGATTTGAGAGCAACTGGGGTAACCGCATTGGGAGAGGCTTTAAAGCTAGTTTCGAACAGGATTGAAAATGAGGTAGCTAAAACTACAACGGAGCAAAAGGGCGATTGGAAGCCATTGGTTTTTATCATGACCGATGGCGTACCTACCGATGACTGGTTACCGGGGCTTGCTGAATTTAAGAAACAAAGGGTAGCCTTTACCGTAGCTTGTGCCGCAGGTTCTGGCGCTGATACTACCGTTCTGAAACAAATTACTGAAAATGTAGTAAGTTTAGATACAGCAGATTCGGCAAGCATTGGAAAATTTTTCCAATGGGTTACCGCATCCATTGGCGTTACCTCAACAAAAGTAGAAGATGCAGGGAAGGAAATAAGCTTATTAAAGGAACTTCCTCCGCCACCATCTGAATTAAATATTGTTGTTTAATCTAATTTTATGAGAAGATTACCTGTTTACTTTTTAATAGATACTTCCGGATCAATGTATGGGGAGCCTATTCAGGCACTAAACAATGCATTAAGTGGAATGGTCAATACCTTACGGGCTGATGCACAGGCATTGGATTCATTGTGGATTTCCATGATTACGTTTGATCGTGAAGTGAATGAAATCGTTTCGCTAACCGAATTGGCATCTTTTCAGCTTCCGGAAATCACTTGCCCACAAAGCGGACCCACGCATACGGGGCAAGCGCTACACATGTTGCACGAAAAAGTTCAAACCGATGTAATCAAAGGAAATGCTCAGCAAAAGGGAGATTGGAAGCCATTATTGTTTCTATTTACGGATGGGAAACCGAGTGATTTACAATTGTACCGGGAGATGGTACCTAAGATTAAGTCGTTAAACTTTGGTGCTATCGTAGGCTGTGCTGCTGGTCATTCGGCTAATGATGCCCTTTTAAAAGAGCTTACACCTGATGTGGTGCATTTGGATACAGCCGATAGCACTACTTTGAAACAATTCTTTAAGTGGGTTTCAGAAACCATCGAGCAAGGTAACAAAAGCCAGGGAACCGGAGAAAGCGTAACATTGCCACCGCCGCCAAGTGAAATTACAATGGTCATATAAATGGATGTACTCAGCATAATCAGTATAGCAATAACCATTATTGGCTTTATAGTTAAAATGGCTTCTGGCGAAGAAACAAATCATGATCATGCATATGAACAGCAAAGTTTCGATCCGATAGATCCTTTTCAGAAAGGCACTTTAGATGCAGTGGTGAATTGCTATGAATCTTTCAGGTTGTCAAATTTTAATGTTAATCATTTGGCGTTAGATTTGACAAATGCAAATCATGCCATGTTTACTTTACAGGCAACTAGATTGAAAGGTAACTGCCTTAACTTAAAAATTCAGTTTTTGGATGTGTTCGATAAAAAAGGTAAAAATGGTGAAACGAGAGAATTTCGCAATCATGTCACCACTTACTTTTCGGTAAATTATTTGGCAGATATTCAAAATGTAATGATTTATGGTTGCTCCAACTACAATCAAAGATTGGTAGAGCGTTATAAAGAGATTGCCAGCGAAATTCGTAATACAATCTCTACATGATTTTAGCCTTTAAAATTTTATTGAATATTCTGATTGTGGGATTATTTCTTTATTCGAAACTATTGCCGCATCACGATAAACTAAATAACCAATACAAAAGTGTTTTCAACCTGTTTCGAAGCATTTTTCAACCTGTTCTTCATTTCCTTAAAACATTAATAAAACCTTTTCAAGTAGGGCAAGGCTTGGCAGTTGATATGACACAGATTGTATTACTGATCGTGCTATTGCTATTAAACAACTATTTTTAATATGAGAAGATTACCCATTTACTTTTTAATAGATATTTCTGAATCAATGGTTGGAGATCAAATCCAGCAGGTTGAAGAGGGCATGGCAACTATTATTAAAGCCATCAAAACTGATCCTTATGCCATTGAAACGGTTTGGATTTCAATTATCGTTTTTGCCGGACAAGCTAAAACCCTTGTTCCATTACAGGAAGTGGTGAGTTTTTATCCGCCAAAATTCCCGATTGGTGGTGGTACTTCACTGAGTAAAGGGTTGGGGCATTTGATGTTTCAGATGCGGAAAGATATTGTTAAAACAACCATGGAGCAAAAAGGAGATTGGAAGCCAATCGTATTTTTATTTACTGATGGTGTTCCAACTGATGATACCAAAACAGCGATTGCAGAATGGAAACAAAACTGGCAACGTACAGCAAACATGGTGGCTATTTCCTTCGGCGATAGCACGGACACACGGGTGCTATCTGAACTGACAGAAAATGTGCTTCAATTTAAAAATGCCACAACAGAAGATTATAACAAATTCTTCAAATGGGTAACTGATTCCATCAAAACAAGTAGCATTAGTGTTGAAAACAACGAATCGGGCTTCGAACTGGCTAAGCTAGACGGAGATACAATCACGAAAATCGATATCTCTAAAGCACCGGCAAATACGCAATATATCGACAACAACTATGTAGTATTGGCGGCAAAATGCCAAAATACCAAACGACCATATTTAATGAAATACCGAAAGGTGATGAACGAATCGGGTTTTGAAGGGCTGAATCTGCAAACACAGGCTTATCGTTTGGTTGGTGGTTTTCAGGTTGATCAATCGTACTACGAATTTTGTGATGAAAACGGCATACAACAAAAAGTAAATAGTGAAGAACTGATTGGTGCGCCAGCCTGTCCTTGTTGTGGCAACCAGTTTGGTTTGGCGGTATGTGTTTGTCAAAAAATCCATTGTATCGGAAATGAACCCATGAGTACTTGTCCGTGGTGCGGTAATTTCGGAAGTTACGGCTATGGAGAAGGTGGTTTTGATGTTGGAAGAGCGCAAGGTTAAGCATGTTTGAAACTAAGCAATACCTGGAAAATTTGCTTAAAAGCAAAAATATCGAAGTTTCTTCCCGCAGGCAAGTTCTTTTTGAGCAATTTGCAAACGAAGAATTTAACGTTGAGACCGTAAAACTGATAAAAGAAAAGCAAAAGATAATGATGGATAAGTGGCTTTTGAAAAATAAAATCGAAGATGTTTTAGCAAAGCAGATAGTCATTCCAAATGCAACTGTTGGTAAAGCGTACCACGCTACTTTAGATTTTGAAGATCTGATTTTTGTGGAATTTGATAATCTAGAGCAGTATGGCTTAAGCTTTAACTTTGAATCAAAGACAATTGAAGGCGACCCAAGCCAAAACGGTGATTTCAAAATCAAAATGAAATTTAATGTTTTGGGTGAAGAGGATGACGTTGAGCCACATGTTAAAATACTTTCGCTGGTGATTAATGCCAATCCAAAATCCCTCTGGAAAAATATTCCGAGCGCCAATGGCAGAGATGCGGAATGGAAAATAGAAAATTTTTGGAAAGACGATCAAATGTCAGATTTTCAACCATTAGGAGATAAACACATCGTTGTTTCATCTAAACGTGGAAGAAGCCATGCCAATGTGGGCTCATTCAGAGAAGATGATTATGCCTTCAAACACTTTGAGAATAATGGCTGGAGCGTGGTTTGCGTAGCAGATGGTGCCGGTAGTGCTAAGTTAGCACGGCAAGGCTCAAAAATTGCCTGTGATGCTGTAATCGAATATTTTTCTGAAAATCTTCATGAGGAAAAACTGAATGAGTTTGACGAAATAATTTCCAATTACCACGATAAAGTTGGTGAAGATGCTTCAAAAAAGCTAAGCCATTTTGTTTACAATAATCTCTCGAAAGCAGCTCAGTTTGCACACCATAATATTGAAAAATTTGCAGCTCAAAGCGAAAACCCAATAAAGGATTTTCACAGTACACTGATCTTCGCACTGTTTAAAAGATACAATTTTGGCTATGCGGTGTTAACATTTGGTGTTGGCGATTGTCCGATAGGTTTGTTGAATAAAGATATGAGTAGTGTTAAACTCATGAACTGGCTCGATGTAGGCGAATTTGGCGGTGGTACCAGATTTATAACCATGCCTGAGATTTTTAACAGCGAAAAATTCTCTTCTAGATTCGGCTTCACATTAATCGAAGATTTCTCTTATCTTATGCTCATGACTGATGGTATTTACGATGCGAAGTTTATTGTGGAAGCCAATCTCGAAAAATTAGAAAACTGGAAAGCCTTTATTGATGATTTAAAAGGGAATAATGAAGATCAAGCTGCGGTTTCATTTGACTCTTCCAACCGAGAAATTGCCAATCAGTTATCAGCATGGATGGATTTTTGGAGTCCTGGTAATCACGATGATAGAACTTTAGCGATAATCTTTTAGCACGAAACGATGTCTATAATTACAGTAAAATCTTCATTAACGGGTAATTCCTACCAATATGTTGACAATGGCGACCCCAAAAGCGGAACCGCTAAAGATGTTTATTTTAGCCCCGATCGAAAGTATGTTGTAGCGATTTTCAAAGAGAAACAAGACTTTAATCAAAAAGAACGGTTAACTAAAATCGTAACCAAATATCTTCATCAAATCGAAAATAAGGAAGCAGGAAAATATTACCTCGATGAAATTTATCGCTGGCCGACAGATATTATTGAAACCAATAATAAAGTCGGAATTATTGTTCCGATTTATAACTCGAAATTTTTTTTCTCTAAAGGTTATTCATCAAGTGATTTAATTAAAGGAGAAGAAAAAAACGGGAAATGGTTTGCCGCCGCTAAATTTAGAAACCGGCAGTTTCCTTTAAGTTTAGATCAAACGGAACTGGGCAGGTGGCTAAATTATTTTCAAATTGGGGTTAACCTGGCCAGAGGAGTAAAGAAAATGCATCAAATGGGTCTTTCCCATTCCGACTTATCCTACAACAATGTATTAATTGACCCTTCAACCGGCTCCGCCTGCATGATCGATTTAGATGGTTTGGTTGTTCCAGGCATTTTTCAAGCCGAAGTAATTGGTACCGCCGATTTCATTGCGCCAGAAGTACTCGCCACCAAACATTTAGACAAAACTGATCCCGCAAGGAAATTGCCCAATCGTTTAACCGACTTACATGCTTTAGCCTGTTTAATTTATATGTATCTGCTTCATCGCCATCCTTTAAAAGGTGGAAAAGTACATGATTTAGATACGGAAAAAGATGACTTATTAAGTATGGGTGAAAAAGCTTTGTTCATCGAGCATCCTACAGATTTATCAAACCGGCCAAAGTTGAATCAGGTATCTAAATGGGATACCTATTGGGCTGACGTAAATAAAATCCCCTATACCATAACCGGCCCGTATCTAAAAGCTTTGTTTGATAAAGCCTTTATTGATGGTTTGCATCATCCCATGCAACGACCAACTGCGGAAGAATGGGAAATTGCATTGCTTAAAACAACTGATTTGATGCAGCAGTGCAGCAATATCTATTGTGAGCAGAAATGGTACGTTTTTGATAATACTTCCATCCCAAAATGTCCGTTTTGTGGTACCAGTCATAAAGGAACTTTGCCAATATTGGATCTATATTACCAATTTCAGCCATCTGTTTGGAAACCAGAAAATCATCGCCTGATGGTTTATAATAATCAATATCTTTTCCAATGGCATGTAGATAGGAATGTCATAAGAAATGAGAAATTAACCGCTGAACAAAAAGTACCGGTAGGTTATTTTACTTTTCATGAAGGAAAATGGGTATTAGTTAACCAAAAACTCACATCTTTGGTTGATAAAACCGAAGAAAAGGAAATCCCGATTGGATCAATGGTTGAGTTAACTCACGGAAAAAAACTTTTGTTATCTAAAGAAGATGGCGGAAGAGTAATTTTAGTAACGCTTGCAAATCAATAAATCAAAACTCTTAATAATGAATAATAACATGTTTGATCATCCACTGTTAATTGCAGGCTTTGCAATAGTGGTTGTTATAATGCTGATCATTGACTTAGGTCTGTTCAACAAGAAAAGCCATACCATTTCTAATAAAGAAGCCATCACATGGTCTATTGTATGGATTTCGCTGTCGATGATTTTTAGTGGTGCCGTTTATTATGTGCTTGGTTTTGATAAATTTACACAATTTCAGTCGGCTTATTGGATCGAAAAAGCACTTTCTGTAGATAATCTATTTGTATTTATTTTGGTGTTTAAATTTTTCGATGTAGCCAATGAAAACAAGCACAAAGTGCTTTTCTGGGGTATCATCGGTGCATTGGTATTAAGGGCTATTTTTATCTTTTCGGGTGCCTTCTTTATCGAATTAACCTACCTAAATAAAATTTTAAGCTTATTTGGCGTTGCCGGTTTTAAGTACGATATCAACATCATCATGACGCTTTTCGGTTTGTTTCTGGTTTACGCAGGAATTAAATCATGGTCGGCTGATGACGATGATGAAGACGAGGATTACAACAATACCCGGGGAGCGAGACTGGTGCGAAAGTTTTTTAGGGTGAGCGATAAATACGATGGCGACAAGTTCTTCACAATTGAAAATGGTGTGAAATTAGCCACGCCGTTGCTGGTTGTGGTAGCTGTTATAGAGTTTACCGATTTACTTTTTGCAGTCGATTCAATCCCGGCAATATTTGCGATTTCTAAAGATCCATTCATTCTTTATACCTCGAATATCTTCGCCATTTTAGGCTTACGTGCTTTATTTTTCTTATTGGATAACTTCATCCACTTATTCAGTAAACTCAAATACGGACTGGCCATCATCTTATCGTTTATCGGTATCAAAATGATTATCGCTCCATTTTTCCATATCGATTCAGTTTATTCATTGATCGTAATTGGAGGTGTATTAATCCTATCGGTTATTTTATCGATTATGTTTCCTGAAAAAGAAGAGGAGAAAATAGCTGAATAATTATTGTCAGAACGACATTATAGAAAGGCCAAAGAATAGTTAACTTTGGAAAGTTTTAATCGATCAGCTAAAAACTGGTCGATTATTTTTTTGAAAGAACACCATGCAGGAAACTCCAGAATTTAACCATCAGGCTGATATTGTAAATAGTGCCATCAGATTTATAAACTCTTGGTTTAAACAATCTAAAAGTATTACCAATGAGCTGAATGATTTTTTCATTCTTCCAGGAAATAAGATCCTGGGTAAAGACGTAATCATAGGGAGGCTAAAAGGTATTTTCGGTAAGTCTGACGAATATGTAGGTGGCCGGTTTGATATCATCGATGTTAACTTTGAAATGCTGAATGATGGAAAAGGGATGGGCTTTGTAGAAGGCGTTGCAGGTTATCGAGAGGTGATCGAAAAACAATCAAAAATTGTGAGTGGACCATTCAAATTGTATTTCGCTTTGCATAATGAAAGCTGGAAAATCGTAAATATTGAGTTTCCCGGTTTTGCTTATTAGAACGAGTTTATTACAATTGGGATTCGTCGCTTTCCATAATTTTTCTATCTTTGGTTTTTAATGAATTTCCTTTACCCGGGCTTTCTTTTCGCACTATTATCGGTTGCAATTCCGGTTATCATTCATTTATTTAATTTCCGAAAATTTAAAAAGGTTTATTTCTCAAATGTTCAGCTTTTAAAAGAGGTAGAACAGCAAAATTCATCGAAAGAGAAAATCAAAAACCTGCTGATTTTACTTTCCCGAATATTGGCAATCATTTTTCTGGTGCTGGCTTTTGCACAACCTTATATTCCCATTGCTGATCAAAAAAACGCAACATTAAACAACGCGGTAAGTATTTATATTGATAATTCTTACAGTATGGAAGCCATTAATAAAGATGGTAATTTGCTTGATGAAGCGAAAAGACGAGCGAAAGAGTTAGTGAAAGGTTTTGGAATGAATGACCGTTTTCAGCTATTAACCAACGATTTTGAAGGGAAATACCAGCGATTATTAAATGAAGATGAATTTTTGAAAGCATTAGATGATGTTAAAATTTCTTCTTCCAACAGAAACCTTCAGCAAATCTTAAATCGGCAGGAAAACATATTAACAGCTTCGGCCAATAAATACAGTTTTATCATTTCCGATTTTCAAAAGAATGTTTCCAATGGGAATAAACTTGAAACGAAAAACGATATCCAATATGCTTTCCTTAAATTAAATGCTACTACGTTGCCAAATGTGGCTGTAGATAGTGTTTGGATGCTTTCTCCTAATCATCAGCCAGGTGCAAGTGAGAAACTGGTGGTTCAGTTAAAAAATTATTCTGAGGAAGAGGCGAAAAATATTCCTTTAAAACTGACCGTAAATAATCAACAAAAAGGTTTAAGCTCGGCCAATATTCCAGCCGGGAAAACGATAAAAGATACTTTGAACTTCTCAGGGCTTCGGGCGGGTTGGCAAAAAGGTGTGGTTAGTATTAAAGATTTTCCGGTAACTTTTGATGATACCTTATCATTCAGTTTCAAAGTTGATCAAAGCTTGCCAGTGCTAAGTATTAATGGTGCAAGTGCAGGAAATTACATCAAAGCCTTATTTGCGGCAGATCCTTATTATAAACTCACCGAAAATGCAGAATCCAATATTAACTATAGCGGGTTTGGCAAATATGGTTTAATTGTTCTAAATGGATTGAAAAATCCATCAAGCGGTTTGGCACAGCAGTTAAAAACGTACTTAAAAGCTGGAGGCACGATTGCCATTTTCCCTGATCTGGATGCCGACATTCAGGTCTATAATGCTTTTTTAAGCGGATTATCATTACCGATTATTCAAGGCTTAACTAAAACGGAAACCAAAGTTGATCAAATTGATCTGCAGAACCCCATTTTCAAAACCGTTTTTGAGGAAATCCCTAAAAATCTCGATCTGCCTTTAGCCAATCGCTACTTCTCTTTTATAGAAAATAGTTCGGCCAACAAAGAAAATATTCTCACGCTGCCCGGAAGAAAACTTTTTTTTGCTAAATATGGTGTGGGAAATGGCTCAGTTTACTTATCTGCTACAGGTTTAAATACAGCGGATGGAAATTTAGCAAGACATCCGGTTTTTGTGCCGTTAATGTACCGTTTGGCATTAAACTCAGGAGATGAAAGCACACTTTATTACCAACTTGGAAATGATAACGCTTTGGCCAGTAAAAAAATTAGCCTGGGTAAAAACCAAACCTTAAAGTTGAGTGCTAAAAGTTTCGAGGCCATTCCCGAAATTAGGCAGGCCGAAGGTAAAACTTTAATTTATGTTGCAGATCAGATTAGAAACGGCGGTTTTTACGACCTCAAGTTAGCCGATTCTCTAATGTCGGTTTACGCTTTCAATACTGGAAGATCAGAGTCTGACATGCATTACTTGAGTAAAACAGAATTAAATAATCTAGCAGGAAAGCGCAATCTCAAAATATTTGATGCCGATAAAGATGCGGTAAAATTAATGGCAGGCGCCAATAAAATCGGTCAAACTTTATGGAAACTTTGTCTAATTTTGTCGCTGATTTTTATTGCAGCAGAAATCCTGCTCATCCGATTTTTTAACAACCCTAAAAAAACAATATGAATCTCCTAGTTAAAAATGTAACCATTGCCGATCCGCAAAGTAATTTCAATAAGCAACAATGCGATGTAAGGGTAGTTGATGGTAAAATTCAAAACATAGGTAAATTATCTGCTGAAAAAGACGAAACTGTATTCGATGGTCAGGGCTCATTTCTATCGCCTGGTTTTTTCGATTTAAATTGCGTAGCCGGCGATCCTGGTTTTGAAACCAAAGAAGATATTCAGACTCTAACAGCAACGGCAAAAGCCGGAGGTTTTACAGGTTTAGCACTTTTACCGCAAACCAGTCCGGTTGTTCAATCGAAATCGCAGGTGGAGTACATTATCAATAAAGCAAAAAATAACCTGGTTGATGTTTATCCGGTTGGCGCTATCAGTCAAAATCGGGAAGCCAAAGAACTTGCTGAACTTTTTGATATGCAGCAGGCAGGCGCTGTAGCGTTTTCTGATGGCGATAAGTCTTTGCAGGATGATGGCTTTATGAGTAGGGCGCTTCAGTATGCGAAAGGTTTTGATGCTTTGCTTATGGTGTATCCGGAGAATAAATCCATTGCAGGAAAATCGCAGATTAACGAAAGTAAAAACTCTGTGCTTCTAGGGATGAAAGGTTTACCAGCCCTGGCGGAGGAAATGCATATTGCCCGAGATATTTTTTTAGCGCAATACAATGAAACGAAAATCCACATCAGCAATATTTCTACAGCAGGCTCGGTGGCGCTGATCCGCAAGGCGAAAAGAGATGGTGTTCAGGTTTCCTGTGATGTGACTGCACACCATTTGGTTTTTACGGAAGAGTTGCTGGCCGATTTTGACAGCAATTATAAAGTGAAACCACCGTTGCGTAGCAAAGCTGATGTAAAAGCACTTATCGCAGGTTTAAAAGACGGAACGATTGACGCCATTACTTCGCAACATCGTCCGGAGGAAATAGAATTTAAAAATGTGGAATTTGAAATTGCACATTACGGCATCATTGCATTACAAACTGTGCTTCCTTTGCTGTTAAAAGCTGGGTTAGATGCTAGTTTAATCGCAGAAAAGGTGGCGATTAACCCACGGAAATTACTAAATTTAAATGTTCCGGTAATTGCAGCGGGTGCTGAAGCAAATTTTACAGTTTACAATCCGAATGAAAAATGGTTGTACAATTTAGCGAGCAATAAATCTAAATCTGCTAACAGTCCGCTGTTAGGAACAGAACTTACCGGAAAAGTAACGTTAGTTTATAATAATAGTCAAATTTTTCAAGATTAAAGATCAAAGAACAAAATCAATAATAAGTAGCAGAAAAGATAAACAACCATACGAGAATTGTAATTATGCCAATGTTCTTTAATCTTTGTTCTTTCGTTTTTGCTCCTTCAAATTTTAAAATATGGATAACAGAGTAAAAAAAGCGCTTGTCGCTTCGCTAAATAAATACGCCGAAGTTTCGGCAATAAATGTGGATGGTTTTGAAACAGAGTTAGTTGCAGCTTTTGAACTTGATGCTAACTTTTTGGATAAAGCAACTGCTTTTGATGCCGTTTTTGATTCGCATTCCAAATTTGAAGAACTACGTGAAGTATTCTTTGATTTATTGATGGTTAACTTTTTTAGTAGTGATGTTCAAAAACTGGAAGATGATTATCTCGAAAGTGATGAATGGGCAAACATCGAAGAAGAAACGATTGATAGAGGTACAGAACTTCTTAACCTGCTTTTATACATCAAGGAGTGTAAGGATGAAGATATTGAACCGGAGTTAGGCGATTTCTTAAAAGAGTTTTTATTGGTTGAAGATGATGAATTTCAAGATGAGTTTGAAATTTATGAAGAGATGATCAGCAATCAACAACTTGCTGAAAGTAGTGTAGAAGAGATTTGTAAAACAGCTCCAAGCTTAAACATCAGCGAAGAGATGCAGGAATTATTTGTTCCTTTTATGGTATTTTTCCTTGATGTAGAGGGGAGTGCAACCACGACAAAAGAAATAATTCAGTTTAGCAGTAACAAATCGTTCGATTCTGCTACTTATATATTAATTACAACAATCAATAACTAAATTAAAAACGATGGACAAAAGTGCTCTAATTTCCAAACTATCTCTAAAGTATGGTTTCATACTTGCAGCTGTATCGGTGATAATATCCCTTACGCTTCATTTTGTTAATCCGGTAATGCTTTACACTAATTTTGCCTTGCCGTTCATTATTCTAATTGTGTTTATTGTTTTGCTGGTTTTTGTCGGCATTACCATTCGAAAAGAGATAGGTGGTTTTTGGACATTTGGAGAGGCTTTTAAATCCTATTTAATCATTGCGTTAATCTTGGCTCTTGTTTCTGTTTTGTACAATGTGTTGTTAATGACTGTAATCGATCCGGATTTGCCTTCAAAAGCGGCTGCTGCAATTGCCGATTCTCAGCGGGCTATGATGGAAAAATTTGGAATGGCATCTGAACAAATTGACGAAGCATTGGAAAAAGCTGGTAATATGGAAGAAAAACTTGCTCCCACATTTAAAAATTCGTTTACCAGTTTCGGAGTATCTTTGGCCATGTATGGGGTTTTATCATTAATCCTTGCTGCGATTTTAAAGAGAAAAGAACCCACTACTTTTAACACTTTTCCTAAAGAAGGTTAATCTGTTTTTATAAAATTTCGAACGTGCAGGTTTTATCATTTAATTTGATGAAATTTGCACGTTTTATTTTAAAAGAGTTTGTTGATAGATTTTAAGTCTTGATACTAGATACTCAAATCTTGATACTCATAAATGGATATATCAGTTGTAGTACCCTTATTTAACGAAGATGAATCGCTGCCCGAGTTAACGGCATGGATTGATAAAGTGATGGTTGAAAATAATTTCAGTTATGAAATTGTTTTAGTTGATGATGGAAGTACAGATCAATCTTGGGCAGTTATTGAGTCATTAAGATTACAAAACCCAGCAATAAAAGGTATCAAATTCAGAAGAAATTATGGTAAATCTGCGGCCTTAAATGTTGGCTTCGAGGCCACTCAGGGCGATGTGGTAATTACCATGGATGCTGATTTACAGGATAGTCCAGATGAGATTCCAGAACTGTATCGTCGCATTAAAGAGGAGAAGTTAGACCTGATTTCAGGCTGGAAAAAGAAACGTTACGATCCGATCACCAAAACCGTACCTACAAAACTGTTCAATGCAGCCACCCGCAAAATGAGCGGAATCGAGCTTAACGATTTCAACTGTGGTTTAAAAGCATACCGTAGCGATGTGGTTAAAACCATCGAAGTTTATGGAGAAATGCACCGTTATATTCCTGTAATTGCAAAATGGGCAGGTTTTAATAAAATTGCTGAGCAGGTTGTAGAACACAGGGCCCGCAAATACGGCACAACCAAGTTTGGTTTCAGCAGATTTATCAATGGCTTCTTAGATTTACTATCCATCTTTTTCGTAGGGAAATTCGGTAAACGTCCAATGCACTTTTTCGGCTCATTGGGTGTGTTAAGCTTCTTCTTAGGTATCATCATGTCGCTATATGTTCTTGTAGAAAAGCAGGTGCTGATCTGGAAAGGTTTAGCTTATCGAGATGTTACACAGCAACCTTTGTTCTATTTGTCTTTAGTAGCCATCGTAGTCGGCTCACAAATGTTCCTCGCAGGCTTTATTGCGGAGTTACTATCACGTAATGCGCCAGAAAGAAATCAATATTTAATAGAAAAAGAATTAAAATAAACAGAAAGAATAAGGCTAATAGCTTTATTCTTTCCGCTTTCAGCTCCAAGAAATGTTTTTCTCTATCATTATTCCACTTTATAATCGTCCGCAGGAAATTGACGAACTTTTGTATACATTAACCAAGCAAACGTATCTACAGTTTGAAGTTTTGGTTATAGAAGATGGTTCAAAAAATGATGCAAAAGCGATCGTAGATTCTTATCAGGATCAACTTGATATTAAATATTATTTCAAGGAAAATGCAGGACAAGGATTCGCCCGAAATTATGCCTTTGAAAGGGCAAATGGCGACTATTTCATCATATTCGATTCAGATATTCTTGTACCGCCAGATTATTTGGAAATTGTAAAAAACTATCTTTATGAACATCATCTGGATGCGTATGGTGGTCCGGATGCAGCACATGATAGTTTTACGCCGGTTCAGAAAGCAATCAGTTATGCTATGACTTCTCCTTTTACTACAGGTGGAATTCGCGGCAACAAAAAGCATGTCGGGCAGTTTCATCCACGTAGCTTTAACATGGGCGTTTCCCGTCAGGCCTGGGAGAAAGTTGGGGGCTTTATCCTGACCAGGTTAGGCGAAGATATCGAGTACAGCATCCGAATCCATGAAGCCGGGTTTAAAATCGGATTAATTCCGGAAGCAAAGGTTTATCATAAACGCCGTACCAGCTTCAGCCAGTTTTACAAGCAATTACATTTTTTCGGTCGGGCAAGAATTAACATTTACAAACACTTTCCCAAAGAATTAAAGTTGGTTCACTTTTTCCCTGCAGCCTTTACCTTATTTGTTGGCTTCACGATATTGTGCAACTTAATTTACCCACCATTGGCTTATGTTTGTAACTTTCTGGTATTGATTTACTTTTTGTTGATATTTTTTCATTCCTGGGCTGTAAATAAATCGTTAAAAGTTGCATTTTTGAGCATTATATCTTCGTTCATCCAACTCACCGCTTATGGTTTAGGCTTTATTCAGGACCTGTTTAAAAGAGTAGTGTTTAATGGAGGCAATGGAAAATAGAAAAGGATCAGTAAAAAATTGGAAATAACTTTAAGCGAGTGGAATAAATCCAAACTTGTGTAAAGAACTAAAACCAAGTACTAACCAATTAAAAACTAAATGATTAATTATTTAAAAGAAAGTACATTTGCCGTCAACGATGTGATCCAAAAGGCATGGGGCATTACCAGAAAGCATTATTTTTCTATTGCTACGCTGTGTTTTTTAATGTTCATCACTGCCAGTGCGTCAAGTTTAATGGCTTTCTTTATTAAGGATGTAAGCAAAATCCTTAGTGTAGTAATGGCCATTATTTTCGTTTTTCTCTATTTCACCATCAACCTCTCGTTGTTTAAATACATCTTTCATTTGATGGATGATGAGGATAATGATGTGAAAATTGTAGATACCTTACCAACAAGACAACAAATTATTCGTTTCCTTATTGCAACGTTATATTTTGTTGCATGTGTTTTCGGGGTTTACCTGGTTGTAATTCTTGTGGCCTTTCCATTTATTTATACCGGAATTAATATTGATGTTGTCAAAAATGTGGCTATCTCTGTGGGCATTATAGCAATATTTATTACCTGGTTGCGCATTTCTTTTTTTCCGTTTTTTATTATCGATAGAAATTCTGCTCCGTTTGAATCGATTAAATTAAGCCTTGCAATAACAAAAGGAAACTTTACCAAGATTTTATTGTTGCTATTGGTGCTTGGAGGCGGGTATTTAATCTATTTATTATTCAATCTCTTACATTGGCCGTTTGTGGCTTTCATTGTAAATATTTTGAGCTCATTTATTATTGTGCCTTTATCAAGCGTAGCTTTAACGGTAGCTTATCGTAAAATTGCAGGTGAGTATAAGGGAGATGAGCATCCAGATATTCTTCATAATATCGTCTAGCGGAAAGCATTCTATCATTTAATCATCCAAAATTCAATCATTTAATATGGGATTAAAAGCATGGTTAAGTAAACCTTTTGCAGCATTCGCGGTTTGGAACATCAATAAATGGAAGAACAATGCTGTTAATGCTCAACACAGAATACTTACTAATCTCGTTCGTACGGCTCAACAAACTGCATTCGGGAAAGATCATCAGTTTTCGGAAATTAAAAACTACGATGATTTCAGAAAACATGTTCCGATTCAGGATTATGAAGGATTAAAGCCTTATGTAGACCGCGTGGTAGCTGGTGAAGCCAATGTACTATGGACAGGCAAACCGCTTTATTTTGCTAAAACTTCGGGAACCACTTCTGGCGTAAAATATATTCCACTTTCTAAAGAATCTATGCCGGAGCACATTAAAGCTGCCCGAAATGCTATTTTAACTTATATCAATGAAACGGGCAAAGCCGATTTTGTAAATGGAAAGATGATCTTTCTGCAAGGCAGCCCGGTGTTAAGCGTAAAAAATGGCATTAACGTTGGCCGTTTATCGGGTATAGTTGCACATCATGTTCCGGCTTATCTACAGAAAAACAGGCTGCCGTCTTATGAGACAAAT
>NZ_AJLG01000067.1 GCF_000258495.1 Pedobacter agri PB92 | reverse complement strand
GTTGGCAGCTTAATTTCCGAACCCAAATAGGTTGTGCTTGTTTCTATTCCGGTAATTTTTATCGTTCCGGGTATACCATTTGGCATGGTAATTTTTTGATCCCCATCTGGAGTATTTTTCGCGTCTTCTGCAGTTACATTTTCAAGTCCGGCAAACTCAAATTTCACTTCATTTTTTTCATCGTGGGCCTCAACAATTAAACCCGGCAATCCATTTAATTTCCACGGACCACTTTGAAAGGGAATTTCGGTAGCGAACCAGGCGATCCAATTTCTACCCTTAAATTTGGATGTAGCCTTTTGGCAGGAAATACCTGAGAAACTCATGGTATCTTTTACTATTTTCCAATCAATTTGTGGTGCATTTTCTTCAATTAAATAGTTGTTAAGTAGTTTTTCTTTGCTAAACATTTTACGCTCATTGGCGAAAAAGAAATAATCTACAGCGGTGGTTGGCGATTTCATTTCACTTTTGATTTCTATTTTCATGTTGCTGCTACCGGTCTGATTTCTAAGCTGTTCTTCAATTTGCTTTTTCGTGTTTACCGCTTGATTTAGTTTATCGTAACTGGTATACACAGAAGCATTTTTTCCGGTGACCAGCAGCATATTTTCCTTGTGGGGTTTATCTTTTTGCGTGGTATCTTGAAGATGTATGTAAGTGTATCTCACACGAGCAAGTGCCTGGTCAGCGTTTTGTGCGAAAGATGAAATGGCTGAAAATGCCACAATCGAAGTAATTAGGATACGTTTCATAAAATTTACGTGGTTAGGTTATCTATTTATTTTTCGTAAATCTACGAAACATTCGTAGTTATAAAAATGCTTTAACACTTTTTAACCATTTACAGGAGTTGGGTTTTTATTTGGAAATGAATGTTCTTAATTCATGGCGGAATGCTGCCCTGCTTTCACTGCAATCTTTTTAATACTGTTAATCTGCAGGTTAATTATTTGATGAAAATTGATATCAGTGAAATTTTTGGACGGTCGTCATTGCGAGGTACGAAGCAATCTCTTTTTAGAAATACATCATGGTTGGATTGCTTCAATCGATGAAAAATCGATTTCGCAATGACGGTAATAAAAACCTCAGCACGAAAGATGTAGTTTGCCAGGTGCTAACGTTAGTTTAAAATGCCGGCTTGCGTAAATTAAACCTGACAGGAGCGGGCATGCAGCCGAATTTTTATGAGGCAAATAAAGCGGATGGCAGGGCAGGAGCAACCTATATGTGCTGTACCTGGCTTTCCAAATCATTAAAAAATGATGAGCTCAAATTTTTAAATGTGCTAAATCCTGATGATCATAAATGATAGCAAAAAATATTTTCGATATGTGTTTGTGTGTTAATTGAATTTGTTCTATATTTGCACCTCGTTAAATAAAAATTAAAAAACTAATATTTAAACAATGTACGCAATAGTAAATATAGCAGGGCAGCAATTTAAAGTTGCTAAAGACCAGCACCTTTTTGTACACAGATTGCAAGGAGATGAAGGCGCTAGTATTGAATTTGATAATGTATTGTTGGTTGATAATGGTGGTGCAATCACTGTAGGAGCTCCTGCGGTTAAAGGTGCTAAAGTTTCAGCTACTATCGTATCTCATTTAAAAGGTGATAAAGTAATCGTTTTCCACAAAAAACGTAGAAAAGGTTACAAAAAGAAAAATGGTCACCGCCAGTTTTTCACAAAGATTCAGATCTCTGATATCACGTTATAATTAATTGTTAACCCAATAATTCGCTTTAGCGAGTTACAAAATATAAAATCATGGCACACAAAAAAGGAGCCGGTAGTTCGAAAAACGGACGTGAATCGCATAGTAAGCGTTTAGGTATTAAAATTTTCGGTGGTCAGTTAGCTATCGCTGGAAACATTTTAGTACGTCAACGTGGTACAAAACACCATCCAGATAAAAATGTTGGTTTAGGAAAAGACCATACATTATTTGCTTTGATTGATGGTACAGTAGTTTTCAGAAAGAAACAAGATAACAAATCTTATGTATCTGTTCTTCCTATTTCTGATGCTGAAATCGAAGCTGCATTAGTTAAAAAACCAGCTGCTCAAAAAGCAACTGAAGCTAAAGAAGTTGCTGCAGAAGCACCAGCTAAAAAAGCGCCAGCAAAAAAAGCTGTTAAAAAAGACGAAGCTACTGAAGAAGCTGCAGCTGCAGAATAATTAGTATCAACCGATATTCGAAATGTCCTGATGAAAATCAGGACATTTTTGTTTTCCATAGTAGGTTAGCTAGTGAGTCAACTTATTTTATGACTTATCAATAAAAAATGAAGCCAATGCACAAGCATTGGCTTCATTTTTATATATCAGAGTTGCGAGGTACGAAGCAATTTGTTGCACTAATTTTTGCAACGCTCGTTTGCAGCTTGCGATAAGAATTTAAAAATTTAATATTCTCTGGCCATTAACTGATTGGTAAGCGTTAACAAACTGCTTTTTTGTTCATCGCTTACATTAATTTGCGCAAATACGTTTAGCGCTTTGTCCAGATATTTATTCATGCTCTCTTTAGCAATATTCTGTACATCAAGCGTATCATAAACAGATCTTACAGTTTCAACCTTTTCTTTGGTGTCGAAATCTTTGTAGCTGGTCCAGGTATCCAGCGATTCTTTGATATCGCCTTCTGCCAGTTCAAAAGCTTTTAAAAGTAAGAATGTTTTCTTGTTGGCAATAATGTCTCCACCAACCTGTTTGCCGAACTTTTCCGGGTCTGCATAAACATCTAGAATATCATCTTGTAACTGAAAAGCGATGCCAATGTTTTCGCCAAATTGGTAAATTAAATCAGCGTCTTTCTCTAAAGCCCCTGCAATGATTGCACCCAGTTTTAAGGCACCGCCCAAGAGTACAGCGGTTTTTAGCCTGATCATATTGATATATTCTTCAATACTCACATCATCACGACTTTCGAACTCCATATCGAGCTGTTGCCCTTCACAAACGCCTTGAGCAGTTGCGTTAAAAGTATCCAATACATCTTTAAGAAAGACTGGGTTTACCTTAGCAAGGTTCTTATTGGCCTCAACCATCATCACATCGCCACTTAAGATAGCCGTATTGGTACTCCATTTTTCATGAACGGTTGCTTTACCTCTACGTAGCGGTGCGTTATCCATAATGTCATCATGCACCAACGTAAAATTGTGGAACACTTCAATGGCCATTGCGGCATGAATGGAATCATTTGCATCTTTGCCGAAAAGCTCGGTAGCCATTAAAACCAATAGCGGACGAACACGTTTGCCACCCAGATTGATAATATAAGTTATCGGATCGTAAAGCTGTTTAGGCTGATCGGGGAACTTTAAATTTTGTATTGCTGTATCTAGAATTTGTTGTAATTGTTCTGTAGTATGCATGCTTTGCGTAAACATTGTGTTTTAATGGCACAAATGTCTTAATTTTTAATCAGGAATAAGCGTAAAATCTATCTGGCGTTTAGAAAGATCAACTTTCTTTACACGGATCATTACCTCATCACCAAGTTGATATTTTTTCTTTTTTCTTTGTCCTACAATGCAGTAGTTTTTTTCATCCAGTACGTAAAAATCATCTGAAATATCACGAAGACGAATCATGCCTTCACATTTATTTTCTTCAATCTCTACATACATGCCCCATTCGGTAACGCCAGAGATGATACCCTTATATTCGGTACCAATATTTTCTTCCAGATACTCCGCCTGTTTGTATTTAATGGATGCCCTTTCGGCGTCAGCAGCACGTTTTTCCATGGCGGAAGAATGCGCACAAGCCACTTCGTAAAATTCTGCATCAGCAGATTTGCCCCCATCTAAATAGGTTTGCAATAATCTATGTGCCATCACATCGGGGTAGCGGCGAATAGGAGAGGTAAAATGGGTATAATACTCAAAAGCTAAACCATAGTGACTGGTTTTTTTTGTGGAATATATTGCTTTCGCCATCGAACGAATGGCCAAAGAGGTTAAAATATTCTGTTCCTTCTTGCCTTCAACATCAGCCATTAAATGATTTAGCGATTTTGCAATTTCCTTATCTGATTTGGTGTTGATTTTATAACCAAAGCGTGAAGCGAACGTGGCGAAAGTGTTCAGTGTTTCCATATTTGGAGAATCGTGAACACGGTAAACGAATGTGAGTTTCTTTTCTCCTTTTTGTTTTTTGGCCACAAACTCTGCCACTTTACGATTGGCCAGAAGCATATAATCTTCAATCAGCTTGTGGGCATCTTTACGTTCCTTTACATAAACACCAATGGGTTTACCTGATTCATCAAGTTTAAATTTAACCTCGGTGCTTTCGAAACTGATGGCGCCATTTTTAAACTTACGATCGCGGAGGATGTAAGCCAGCTCATTTAGTTTTAATATTTCTGTTGCATAATCGCCTTCTTTATTTTCGATTACTTCCTGGGCTTCCTCATAGCTAAATCTTCTGTCGGAATGAATCACTGTTCTGCCATACCATTCAGATTGAATATTGGCTTGTTCATCCAACTCAAAAACAGCAGCAAAACATAATTTATCTTCATTCGGACGAAGTGAACAAACGCCATTGCTCAAACGCTCTGGCAACATCGGGATAACTCTGTCGACCAAATAGACTGATGTAGCCCGGCTGTATGCTTCTTTATCTAAGTCAGTTCCCTGGATTACATAATGTGAAACATCGGCAATGTGAACACCAATTTCATGGTTCCCATTTGGGAGTTTTTGATAAGAGATGGCGTCGTCAAAATCCTTGGCGTCGGCCGGATCTATGGTAAAAGTAAGTACGTTTCTAAAATCTTTACGCTTAGCGATTTCATCTGCCGGTATTTCTTCTGGAATGGCATTGGCTTCTTTTTCCACTTGTGGCGGAAATTCTAAAGGAAAACCATATTGCGCCAGAATGGCGTTCATTTCGGTATTATTTTCGCCTTGGTTACCCAATACGTGTTTTACAATACCAATTGGATTTTTAGCACTTTCTGGCCAATCAGATAAGGTTACCAAAACCCGTTGACCATTTTTTGCCTCTAATGTATCGGCTAATGGCACAAAAATATCGTGCATCATTTTCTTATCATCAGCGATAACGAAAGCAAAGCGATCGGATATTTTGATTACGCCGGTAAAATCAGACTTGGCTCTTTTAATGATTTCAACAACTTCGCCATCGTTTTTTCGACCGCTTTTTTTGGCAAAAACATAAGCCTTAACGGTATCGCCATGTAAAGCATTTTTTAATTTCTTTGGTGCAACAAAAACATCTTTTTCAAATTCATCTTCCGGAACGATGTAAGCAGAACCATCTGCAGTCATATCAACCGTACCAATGATGAAGTTTTGAAGTTCTTTTAATTTAAATTTTCCTTTTTCGGGTTCAAGATAAATTCCAGCTCCTTTTCCATCTTTTAATATCTCTAAAATGGTCTCTCTCGATTCCTGATCATTCAGATTTAATTTGGCCGAAACCTGTTTATAATTGAGAAGCTGATTATTGTTTTTTTCAAATACATCACTAACCAATTGATTCAGAACCAATTTTATATTACCCGATTTCTTCTTTGCCATATGCTAAAACTGAATTTACCGAAGATACAGAAAAGATGCAAAGGAAGGAAAGATGAGGATGGAAAATGGTGGATAGCTGACGCAAAGAGATGAAGAATGGAAGTTGTAATAGGGAAGATGGTTGATGGAAAAAAAGATGTTGATAAAATATAAACGTATGCGGGAACTTATACGTCATTCATCATCAAATCTTCCATCAGGAACCAGGAATGGCCTCAATTAATTTCTTTGTATAAGCGGCCTTTGGCGCATAAAAAATTTGTTCGGGAAATCCCTCTTCTTCAATTTTGCCCTTGTTCATGACCAAAATACGATCAGAGATATGTTTTACCACTGCCAAATCGTGAGAAATAAAAATGTACGTTAAGCCAAATTCGCGTTGCAGATCTTTAATTAAATTTAGTACTTGTGCCTGAACAGAAACGTCCAAAGCAGAAACAGATTCGTCGCAGATGATGAATTTGGGCTCTAATGCTAAAGCTCTAGCTATAACAACGCGTTGTCTCTGGCCACCACTAAACTCGTGAGGATAGCGATTGAAGTGTTCTTCCTTTAATCCAACCTTATGTAACAATGTGAGAACCTTTTGCTTTCGTTCCGCATCATTATTTAAAATTTTATGCACTTGTAGCGGTTCTAAAATAGATTGCCCGATACTCAATTTTGGATTTAGGGAGGCGTAGGGATCCTGAAAAACGATTTGAATATCTTTTCTCAATTTTCTCAGTTCCGTTCTGCTGATGTTTGTAATGTCTTGTCCGTTAAAAATGATATTGCCCGATGTTGGTTGAATTAATCGTAAAATGGTTCGGCCAAGGGTAGTTTTACCACAGCCAGATTCTCCAACTAAACCCAAAGTTTCTCCTGGAAAAACTTCAAAATTAATTTGATCTACTGCTTTAACATAGTCGGTAGTTTTGCCAAACAGTCCGTTATGAATAGGATACCAGGTGCAAAGATCTTTCACTTTGAGCAAAGGTTGTTGCGCATAAAGTAGGGTTCTTCGAGAAGTGATTTCCTCGTCAGTTAATTGATTCGATGCTTGCAAATGCGCATTCGCATCATCAATTTTTCCAGTTAAAAAATCGGCAACAACAGGGAGTTTTTTTAATTGTAAACGAGGTGATGGGCGACAAGCCAATAATCCTTTTGTATAAGGATGTTGAGGATTTTCGAAAATAGTTTTCGCCGGACCCTGTTCTACAATTTCGCCTTTGTACATTACGGCAACTTCATCAGCAATTTCATTAACCACGCCCAAATCATGAGAAATAAAAATCATGGCCATTTCTCGCTCTTCTTTCAATTTTAAAAGTAATTGAAGAATTGTTTTCTGAACCGTAACATCTAGTGCAGTGGTCGGTTCATCGGCAATAAGAAGTTTTGGATTGCAGCTTAAAGCCATGGCGATCATCACCCGTTGCTTTTGTCCGCCAGAAATTTGATGAGGGTAGCTGTCAAATATTTTCTCCGGTCGTGGAAGCTGCACTTCATTAAACAGTTCGATTGTCCTGCTTTTGGCAACTTCTTTATTTACGTTTTGATGGAGAATAATGGCTTCCGCAACCTGTTCGCCACAGGTAAAAACGGGATTAAGAGAAGTCATGGGTTCCTGGAAAATCATAGAAATTTGATTTCCCCTGATTTGACGAATTTCATTTGCGCTTAAATTAAGCATACTGATGTTTTCAAAATCAATATCGCCAGTAATTTTAGCTGAACGCTCATCATGCAAACGCATAATCGAAAAAGACGTCACCGATTTGCCAGAGCCTGACTCTCCAACAATACCTAGAACTGTTCCTTTTTTACGTTAAAACTGATGGTTTTTACAGCTTTGAACCAGGTTTTTTCATCCTGGTTATAGAAATCGATATTTAGGTTGTCAACGTTCAGCATCAGGATACAATGGTAATGTTTTCTGCTGAAATTATATCCATCCCTTTGAATTTTAATAAAACCTGGGCTGTCGTAATCACATCTTTTTGACAATAAGTAACAATTCGTTCCAGATTTTTTTCTTCATAATAAACCTGCCTTACCTGACTTCCATCAATATCATCTTTCGGCGTTGTAATATTCAGACTGCAGGCCAATAAATTCAAAGAAGTATAATGTTTGTGATCACCGAATTTCCACATCTCCATCGTATCTATATGATGCACTTCCCATGGTTTTTTGCCTGAGATATCGAGTTGTGATGGTATTTCTAAGCCATTAATCAATAATCTACGACAGATATATGGGAAATCAAATTCCTTTCCGTTATGCGCACAGAAGATTAATTTTTGTGGTTGTTTACTTAATAAATAACAAAATTGCTCCAGAATTTTCTTTTCATCCTCATCATAAAAAGATTTCAGCCTTAAGGAGTAAGTTTTACTATTGTAGCTAAAAATTCCGAGACTGATGCAAATAATTTTACCAAATTCAGCTAAAATACCTGCCCGTTCATAAAACTCATTAGCAGTTTGCTCGGGCTTTCTCTGGAACTGAGTTTTCTGTTCCCATAATTCCTGTAAATGAGGAGGCACATCTTCGAAAGATGGATATTGAGGAACAGTTTCAATATCCAACACAATTACCTGACTGAGATCTAGCGTCTTTAGCATGAAACAAGATAGTAAATTAATTTCCAGTTGTCAATTTCCCATTCTTTAAGCAGATTTATTTTTAAGTTTGAGTATGGCAAAGAGCAAATTTGAGCAATCTTTAGAAGATGGTGCTCACTATAGGATTACAAAGATTGTTGGCAATTGGAAAGGAACAACTAAAACCTGGTTTGAAAAAGACGTATTAGTTGATGAAGTTCTGACAGAAGCAGAAATTACTTCGATTTTAGATGGCCGTTTCATTTCTTATGATTACCAAAGCAGTTTAGAAGGTAAGCCACTTATTGGAAAAATGATAATCGGCTTTGATATCCCTTACCAGAAATTTACATTTAGCTGGATAGATAGTTTCCATATGGGTACGCAAATTATGCAGGCAAGCGGAGCGGCGACTGAAAAGGGTTTTTCAATTTTAGGTAGTTATGGAAACCCTGAATACGGTGATCAGTTATTCGGTTGGCGTACCGAACTTGAAATTATTAATGGTGATGAAATTGTATTTACAGCCTATAATATTATGCCTGGAGATGAAGAAACGAAGGCAATTGAAACAATTTTAACAAGAAATTAAGTTTTGAGGGTTGTCATATTGAGCTTGTCGAAATACCATTATGAATTATTCGACAAGCTCAGAAAGACAGCAATTATCTAAAACAAAGTTGGTCCAGGCGTATTACCATTTCCCATTACCGGAATTTTTAAATCTGTCCCGATGGCTTTATTAAGTTTTTCTATAAAATAAGCAGAAAGTAACGGAGAGGCCAATTCTACATTCTGGTGAACAAAGAAATATAAGTTTTGTAAACCGTCTGCTTTCCATTGGGTAATTCGCTCTACCCACTCATCCAATCTGGAGTAATCGCTTTCGTGATTGGCGCCAACATAACGGACAAACGCGGTAGGCGTTGTTAATCGCATGTGCAACATATCTCTTCGGCCAGCCGTATCTACAATGATATTGGTAATGCCGTTATCCTGAAATAATTTTTCAAATTCGGCAGCAATTGTTGCATTTGAAAACCATTCACCATTTCGAACTTCTACACCTAAAGGAATCACTTTAGGGAATTCCTGAATAACAGTTTTCAAGCGATCAAAATCCTTCGGTTTAAAGTTATCATGTAACTGAAGAAATGCCATGCCTAATTTATCTTCGAAATTGCTTATTGCATCGCAGAAAGTTTCAACAGGTTCTTTTACATTAATCAATCTTTTAAAATGACTAACGGTATTTGTTAGCTTCGGGAAGAACTTAAAATTAGCAGGTGTTTTTTCTGTCCAGGTAATTACCTGTTCACTGCTTGGCATTCCGTAGAAAGTTGCGTTTAATTCAATCGAATTAAATTGTGTGGAGTAGTAAGTTAACTCATCTTTTGTTCCTTTCGGATAAAAGCCCTTTAAATCAGCTTTATTCCATTTGGCGCAACCAACAAAAGCTTGAAAATCCTGATGTGGTTTATTTGCCTTGAGGATTGCTGCTGTTTCAGGAGCATCAGCAGGAAGTGTGAAATCTATAATTGATGGGTCGTCTACTTTACCGAATTGCATATGGAGTTTTTTAACTAACCGCTAAGTTAGCAAAGAAACTATAACTTTTCGTCATTGCGAGGCACGAAGCAATCTATTATTCGATAGCCTTTTATTTCCTAAGAGCGCTTTAAGATTGCTTCGTGCCTTGCAATGACGGCCCGAAAACAAAAAAAAGCGCCAAGTAAATACTCAGCGCTCTTAGTGAATTTAAAGTCCCCTTTAGGGGATTTAGGGGTTAGTATCCCAGTATCTTCAAAACCTGCTTACTATTCTGCTCTTCTCCAAAAACCTCAAAATTAAAGCTTTCATCGCGGTTTCTACGGATTAGAACATGCTTCGGACTCGGTAACAAACAATGATGAATACCACCGTAGCCGCTTAAAACTTCCTGATAAGCACCAGTGTGGAAGAAACCCAAATACTGAACTTTACGCGTTTTAGGCATAAACACACTATTCATATGCGCTTCCTGGTTGTAATAATCCTGACCATCGCAAGTAATACCACCTAAATTCACCCGCTCGTATTCTGCATCCCAATTGTTAATTGGTAATAGAATATATTTTTGGTTCAAAGCCCAAACATCGGGTAAGTTAGTGATGAAAGAACCATCTAACATTAACCAGCGTTCACGATCATTTTGCTGCTTTCTACCTAAAACTTTGTATAAAATTCCTGATGCTTCAGCCACGGTATATTTACCAAATTCAGTAATGATATCTGGTTCCATTACATCATGGATGGCACAAATTTCTTTAATCCGTTTTACAATTTCGTTTACCATGTATTCGTAATCGAAATCAAAAACCAACGAGTCTTTAAATGGCATACCGCCACCAATATCTAAAGTATCTAAATCAGGATTGATCTTTTTAAACTTGCAATATAGCGTTACATATTTCTCTAACTCATTCCAGTAATACGGCGAATCGGTAATCCCTGAATTGATAAAAAAGTGTAATAATTTTACTCGGAAGTTCGGGTTATGAACAATTTTATTGTTGTAAAAATCAATAATATCTTCCATACGCACACCCAAACGCGAAGTGTAAAATTGCGAATCAGGTTGTTCCTCGGCCGCAATACGGATCCCTAAATTACATGGCGTATCGATATCTACTTCATCATCAAAAAGGTTAAATTCCTCTTTATTATCCAATACCGGAATGATGTTTTTATAACCATCGTGCAACATATCAATGATATATTGTTTGTATTGGTAGGTTTTAAAACCGTTGCAAATAATGGTAGTATCCTTTGTTAAATGCCCTTTTTTCTCTAAAGCATCAACCATAGGCATGTCAAAAGCCGAAGAAGTTTCCAGGTGGATATTATTCTTTAAAGCTTCTTCTACAATATGGCGGAAATGCGAACTTTTGGTGCAGTAGCAATACTTATAATCACCACGATAGTTGTTCTTTAAAATGGCAGTCTGGAAAAGAATCTTCGCCTGCTGAATCTTCTTACTTACCAGAGGCAAGTATGTGAAACGGAGGGGAGTACCGTAAGTTTCAATCATTTCCATCAGGTTTAAATCCTGAAAATATAATTCATCATCTATCACATCAAAGCCCTCTTGTGGAAAGCCAACGCTTAGATCGAGAAATTCTGAGTAACTCTGCATTTACTTTTAAATAATTTTTGCAAAAATGTAATTTTAAATCGAGAATTAATCTTAATTGAAAATATTTTTACTGTATGCAAACGCTTTAGTTTTGCACAAAATATTTCCGCATTACCTCTCTAAACAATGTTTGGATAGATGTGTTTAGTTAATTTTTTACAGCAAGTTCAGTTGATAGTTGTGTTACGCGTTTATCGCAAAGAATAATGTAGATTTTACCTGTGTTTAGTCATAAATCACTTTAAATTTTTAGCACAATCTTTTGATCTGGAAAGCAAAACCTGTGTTTCATCGCAAAGTCAGTCCCGCTCTCCGTTTTACTTACCCGATCAAGAATCGGGTTTCGTGTTCACTCCGATCGGGTTTAGTACAATTAAGCTTTTGCTACTATTAAGGCTCCAACCTTAGTCGTGTGCCATACTGTTTTTCTTTGATTTCAGTATCTGATAAGATTTCAAATCTGAATTTGGTTTGGTCGGTACTTACCGTTATATTTTTACCACTAATTTTGTAAGTTCCACGGTAATAAATATCACCTCCAGGTGCAATATCGGCTACGCCATCAGGTTTAAGCGTTAATCCCCAGCCGCCATTAAATGGAAATGAAGGATCGAATTTAAAATCTACTTCCGAGAATCTCTTTTCCTGATCGATAGTTAACTGGTCCTTCTTGCAGGCGTTCAGAACCAATAAAAACGCAATAATAAAGATGCTTGAAGTGATTTGTTTTAGAGAGATTATTTTAGATTTCATATCCTGAAGGTTAGTGTTTTACCAAAACGATCTAAACTGTTTAAACGTTACATATTGACATGGATTGATTTTTAATGTTCAGAAAATCAATTAATTAAAATTTTCTTTATTTTTTCTAAAGTAATTTTAAAGTTCATCCGTCTTCGTTAACAAAACCTTTACAAATTGTTGAAATACGTTATGATCTCTATTTTTAAAACCAATATTCAGACAGGAGTGGAACTCAATAAAATTGCGAATCACTTAAATAACTTGCTTTCTGGCGCAACCTGGAGTGTAGATCTATCCGATTCAGATAAGATATTGAGAATAGACTCGAGTGTAGATAAGATTGGGGATGCCGTATCTTTATTAACTAAATTCGGTTACGATTGTGAGAATTTGCAGAATTTTTATGCGCCACCGGTTTGGTAATAAGTTGGTCGTCATTGCGAAGCATGAAGCAATCTCATTTGTAAATAGATAGCTTCGTGCCTCACAATGACGAATGGCTACCCTTTCCTTAAGTATTTGGTCAAAATCACAATGGTTTGTCCTTCTACTTTGCCTTCGATTTGTTCGGTGTTATCGTGAACCAAACGGATGTTTTTAACAACTGTTCCTAATTTAGCGCTCAATGTAGAACCCTTAACATCTAAAGTTTTTACTAAAACCACGGTGTCGCCTTCGTACAAACGCGTTCCATTACTATCTTGATGAAATTCTACTGTTCCATCAGCTTCATGGTCTCCGGTTTTTTTAGCCCATTCTAAAGTATCATCCTCTAAATATAATATATCTAAACTGTCTGCTGCCCAACCCTCGTGTCGTAATCTGCTTAACATCCTCCAGGCCACTACTTGTACGGGCGCAAATTCCGACCACATGGTTTCCGTTAATATTCTCCAATGATTGGCATCAAGTTGTTCGGTTTTTTCAATTTGGTCTAAGCAAGTTTTACAAACTAAAATACTATTGTCACTATTCGCATTGCTTGTAGGCGGCACTTCGTAAACAGATAAATTATTTTCTGAAGTACATAATTCGCATTTGTTGCCGGAACGTGTTTTTAATTCTTGTGCTAAAGACATATTGATATTAGATTTTTCGGCGAAAGTAACAAAACTTATCGGAATAAATTTGAACACTTTATTATTGCGAGACACGAAGCAATCTAACACTACGAGTTTAACTACATTCGCATGAGGATTGCTTCCAGACCCGCAATGACGTGGGGTCAGCGATTTAGTAGGATAGTTTACAGCATACACTACCTCTCTGGTAAATGGATTTCAGCCAGCATACATCTTGCACTGCCGCCACCATTTTTTTCAATGGTATAAATTGGAGCATAAATAATCCTGGCATAATTTTCCATCGAACTGATTTGATCTGTTGTTAAGGATAAATACGCTTGTTCCGACATCACCAACAAGCTTTCCCCGCTTTGGTTTGCGACTTGCAACATATTGCCAGCAAAATGATTCATCTGATCTAAGGTTATTTCGATAATCTCTTTTCCTGAGCTGTTTAAGCTCATCGTCACCGCTAATTTTTCCTCCTGATCGGGAATGGAATCTAAACAAATCACTGCAAAGCGATCGCCAATACACATCATCACATTGGTATGGTATATTGGGAAGTTAGTAGCATCAACGGCTTGAAAAGAAATAGGCTCATATCCTGTAAGCATGCAAAAGTTTTGCAATACTTCCTCATCTGTACGAACACTCAAACAGGCATAAGCTATTTTATTAACCCGATCCAAAACCATACTGCCTGTTCCTTCAAGAAAGGCATATTGCATTTCATAAAAACTTAAATCGCTCACATGGTTTACCTCGAACTTATCTCTTAAACCTTCCAGTATTTCCTTCCTGCGCTCCAGTCGGCGGTTTTCAGAAAACATAGGGTAGAGGTAAATTGAACCATCTTCATGAAAAGAAACCCAGTTATTAGGAAAAATAGAATCTGGCGTTTCAGGTTGCAAAGTGTCATCCACTACCGTAACATCGACATCGTTTTGCCTTAATAACTCCACAAAGCCATCAAATTCTTTTAGTGCCTGGCTTTGCACATCGCTTTCGGTTGAAGCGACTTGAAATTTATTATTGCCTGCCGTTTGTTCGTTGAATTTAAAATCAACCGGGCGAATCATTAATAGGTGGTTGGTAGTTTGCATATTAGGTTGTAAGTTTTAGGTTATAAGTTTTAAGTCATTGATCTAAACGTATCACGTATTACTTAAAACTTTTAACTTAATTCGTCTCTCAATATCGGTAAACTCATACAGTGAAAACCTCCTCGGGCACGCGAAAGTTCTGCTGATGGCATTAAAATCAATGTGTCAGTCATGGTTTCTGCATCAGCTTTGCCACTTTCTAAATCTTGAATTAAATCTTTGACATCAACTACATTAAACCCGGCAGCTTTAAAGGCTTCAACCGTTTTATCGTTTCGGTCGTAACCCAAAACAACCCCTTCTTTTATCGCTAACAAATTGCAAGAATCTGTCCATTGTTCTCTGGAGTCATAAGGGAAAGTATTATTTCCGCTGTAGATGATCTTCGTTGGTTCGCTGCTATTTAAATCGTTTTGACTGATGTCATTTAGCAATGCCTCAACATGTTCGAAATGTCTAGGTTCTTGCGGATTAGCCTTCGTAAACTGAATAGCCGTGGTCGCTTCCAATTTCTCCGGCTCTTTTAAAAAGTTTATTGGTTCGTATGGATTGTATTTTGGAGAATGTGCAATTGAATTCAATATCACCCAGGTATTGCGTTTCACTTGTGTAAAAACAGTGTCCAAATGCATATAATCACGTTTGCTAGGAATTTTTACCACCGTTACTTTCTCTACCACATCATTGTCGAACAATAACTTGATGGCTTCGTTTGCGCCATGTTCAGATGTTCTTTCACTGCAACCGATTAATACATGATTTGGACTGACCATCATTACGTCACCACCTTCTAAAGTGGTGCTGAATGCTGGTTCGTCGCCAGGACGTAAGAAGTGCATCGTTACATCCGGAATTTCGAGTACATTGTTTTGGTAAGCGGCAAATAAAGGATGGTTGAAGAAAATATAGCGCATTAAAAGCGTTTCACGAACACGGGCTTTTTTCGCAGGTTTGTTTAATAAAATATGGTTATTGATGGTTGTGCCTACATCTCTGGTGAAGATTAAATTGGGAATGGGTGCAAAAATCATCGTATCGTTAGCCAACGTTCCGGAAATAAAAATTTCTGCCAGTTCCTTCGGATTAGTATTTGTCAACTGCATCTGAACCTTGTAGGTGCAGCCCTCAATAGCACAAACGGCAGCTACTAATTTTTTTCGAATGGATTCATTTTCTAACATCTCGCTTAACAGATTTTGAATTTCTATTACCGAATTTGAGTTGTGAAAATCAGGATGATTGGGTTTGTAAAAATTACGATTTCCCTTTTCCGAATCTATTTGAGCCAGTTTTCCTTTTATCTTTTCAGGGTCGAGGAAATACATTAGTAATTTTATGTAATAGTCGTATTCGCCCTTGCGGATGGTATCTAAATGTACAATATCTTCGAAAAGCCAATCTTGCGCTTTTGAGGGTACTACTTTGCCCAAACCACTATCAGGGCTGTGGATTAGCAACTTACGTAACCTGCCAATTTCGGTTTTTACGTTAACTTTAAAATTTGGATTTTGCTCGCTCATAAAATAAGTTAGTTATTGCAAATCTATTAGAATTTTTGAGAAGTCGGAGGTTGGAAAGCCCGGAGTGAGAAGATATAATTTAAGTAAGTCAGCCGAAGTTATACTTTAGTGCTATGGTCTGTGTTTTCCCAATTACTTCAGTATGATAGAGACAGCAAGCTATAGTTAGGAATAGGCACCTGGTTTGGTAACAAAACTTGATTTATTGTACAGTCTCAATTATCTAAACCTCATTGTAGCGGCAGCTCCCGGATTTCGATTTTTCATCGAAATCAATCGGGACTACAGCGGAAAGGAGGGCTACCGTATCTGATTAGCAGAACAGTACGTTTCCAAAACCCTTTTAATTTGCTTTCTGCTTTAGTCTTTCAGCTTTCCGCTTTAATACCTATTTTTGCGACATGAATTTTATTATTACCGCAACGCTTAAGGCTGTTAAAGAACTTTACAACGAAGAAGTAGCCGAAAGTGTCATCAATATACAAGAAACCAGAAAAGAATTTGAGGGGCAGGTTACGATTGTGGTTTTCCCGATTACGAAAATATCTAAAAAATCGCCTGAGCAAACTGCAAATGAAATTGGTGAATATTTGGTTGCCAACGTTGCTGATGTTACTGCATTTAACGTGGTTAAAGGTTTCTTGAACTTAAGCATTGCAGAAAGTTATTTTCTAAACCAATTTAATAATGAAATACTAGCCGATGATTTTGGTTCTTATCCATCGAACGGTAAAAAGGTGATGGTTGAATATTCTTCACCAAATACCAATAAGCCGCTTCATTTGGGTCATGTTCGTAATAATTTATTGGGCTATTCTGTTGCCGAATTGCTTAAGGCTTATGGCTACGATGTAGTTAAGGTGAATTTGGTTAACGATAGAGGAATTCATATCTGTAAATCGATGTTGGCCTGGCAAAAGTGGGGCAATGGCGAAACGCCTGAAAGTTCTGGCCTAAAAGGCGACCATTTGGTTGGAAAATACTATGTGATTTTCGATAAGGAATATAAAAAGGAAATTGATGCTTTAAAAGCTGAGGGACAAACCGAAGAGGAAGCCAAGAAAAATGCACCGCTAATTAAGGAAGCGCAGCAAATGCTTTTGAAGTGGGAGCAAGGTGATGAGGAGGTTGTTTCGCTTTGGAAAACCATGAACGAATGGGTTTATGCCGGTTTTAACGTTACCTATAAAAACCTGGGTGTAGATTTTGATAAATTTTACTACGAAAGCAACACTTATTTATTAGGAAAGGATACGGTTGATGAGGGTTTGGCGAAAGGTGTTTTCTTTAAAAAGGAAGATGGCTCGGTTTGGATAGATTTAACTGCTGATGGCTTAGACCAGAAACTGGTTTTACGTGCTGATGGAACTTCGGTTTACATTACACAGGATTTAGGCACCGCTGAAATGAAGTATGATGATTTCCACATGGATGAATCGATTTATGTAGTGGGCAACGAGCAGGATTATCACTTCAAAGTGTTGTTTCTAATCCTGGATAAATTGGGGAAAAGCTGGGCAAAAGGTTTATATCACCTTTCTTATGGCATGGTTGATTTGCCAAACGGGAAAATGAAAAGCCGTGAAGGAACGGTTGTAGATGCGGATGAACTCATTGAGAGCATGGTTGCCACTGCCCGTGAAAAAACTGAAGAGTTAGGTAAAACGAACGATTTTAGTGAGGCCGATAAAGCCGAATTATACCAAAACATCGGTTTAGGCGCTTTAAAATATTTTCTTTTGAAGGTTGAACCGAAAAAACGCTTATTATTTAATCCAGCTGAAAGTATTGACTTTCAGGGTAACACTGGTCCGTTTATTCAATATACACATGCAAGGATAAAATCTTTGCTGAGCAAAGCTGAATATGAACCGGCAGTCGGTAGTCCAAATGCTGGGGAAATGTTGCCTGTGGAGTTGGAGATGATTTTACAATTGGCTAAATATCCTTCGGAAATTGCTATTGCAGCTAAAGCTTACAGTCCGGCGAGTTTGGCAAATTATTTATACGAACTGGCGAAATTGTTCAACAAGTTTTACCATGAGGTTCCGCCAATTGTGAAAACTGAAGCCGGGGAGACCAAGCAATTTCGTTTAAATCTTTGTAAGAAAACGGCTGATATCATTTATTCGGGTATGCTGATTTTAGGAATCACTTCTCCGGAGAGGATGTAAGGGGATTGAAGATTTTAGAATTACGATTTTAGAACTACGATTTTAGATTTATTGAATAAGGAATTAACAAATTCAATAACCAATTACCAGGTTTTAATTACTATTGATAAATATTTGCATCTTGGTATATCCTAAAAATTCTTTAATCGCGGTTAATGATTAATGAGCTGATTTTGCTTTGCCTTGCCGCTTTTGCAGCAGGTTTTATAGATGCTATTGTAGGTGGCGGTGGGTTATTACAAACTCCTGCCACTTTGTTAATTTTACCCCATTACCCGGTAGCTACCTTATTAGGGACTACTAAAATTCCTTCTCTTGCCGGTACTACATTAGCGGCGTTTAAATATTCAAAACAAGTTAAATTTAACCTAAAAGTATTGTCTGCTTGCGCCAGTTCGGCATTTTGTGCTGCACTGCTTGGTGCGTTCCTGGTGAGCCGTATAGATAATTCAGTGATCAAGCCCATCATTTTAGTAGTGCTGATTCTGGTGGCACTTTATACTTATTTTAATAAACAATTTGGGATCCATCAGGAGAAAAATCATTCGGTAAAAAAGCAGGTTTTGATGTCAGCTGTTTTTGGATTATTGATCGGCTTTTACGATGGATTGATTGGTCCTGGAACGGGGTCTTTTCTCATTCTGGTTTTTATCGCAGTGCTGGGCTTCGATTTTATCGGTGCCAGTGCTCACGCTAAAATCGTTAATATTGCTACCAATCTGGCGGCAATCACTTATTTCAGCTCTACTGGCCATATTCTATTTCAATATGCCATTCCAATGGCCGTGTTTAATTTAAGTGGCGCTTATTTTGGAACCAGATTGGCCTTGCTCAAAGGAAATAAATTTGTGCGGGTATTTTTTTTAATCGTTGTTTTTGGAACGATATTGCGGTTTGCGTATGATATCCTATTTAAATAGCCATGTTTCCTGTCTTCAGTGCTGATAACTTTCATCAACTTTGCAATCTGCTTGCAGAAAAAGATGGTGATCTGGCGTTCGTTCTGGAGCGGTATGGATATCCCCCTTTCTGGAGCAGGCCAAATAATTTTGAGTCTTTGGTTCATATTATTCTGGAACAGCAAGTGTCGCTCGCTTCAGCTTTAGCAGCTTTAAACAAACTTAAATCAAAAATTGGCGAGATCACGGCAACGAAATTTCTGGGACTTAGTAACGATGAATTGCGGGCCTGTTATTTCAGTCGCCAGAAAACCGTTTATGTTAGAGATCTTGCTGAAAAATTGGTGAGTGGTCATCTGGATCTATCTTCATTGGAAAGATTTTCTGATGGTGAAATTCGAACTCAACTTAAGCAAATTAAAGGTATAGGAGATTGGACGGTAGACATTTACCTGATTTTTATTTTGCATCATACAGACGTTTTTCCCACCGGAGATTTGGCTGCTGTTAATGCTTTGAAAAGCTTAAAAAAAACTTCCTAAGGGAACTACTAAAGAGGAGTTGTTAACTACAATTTTGCATTGGGAACCTTATCGAACGATTGGCTTAATGATATTATGGCATTACTATCTGGAAGAAAGGAAGCCTATAAAACGCAGAAATAATACCTAAAATCGTTAAACCAACGATGCTTGACGCGTTCCGTCCTAGCGACTATTGTCTAGAACTTTGCGTCTTTCAACATCTATATTGAGATCAAGTCGGATTTTACCTCTGCTCACGGCTTGCCTGGGCTGGCCGTCGAAGGGATTTTACCTTTTTCTTGATAAAAGGAACTAAAAATCTGCTAGGTCGGATAGCATGGTGTAGATAGCGAAGCAGAAATAGCGAGTTCTAAATAATGAAGGTTTGCAATTTAGAAGTTTGATGGCAAGCATATTTTTCATAAAAAAAGCATCGCTGGTTTAACCAACGATGCTTTAAGCATTTTGTCCTAACGACTAAATACCCAAATCGTCTTTAGCGTATTCGGCTCTTTGAGCGAAATCATTCTTATAGCCTTTTGCTTTATCGATCCAGTCAGGAGCCTGATCTTTGATATCATCAATGATAGATTTTCCAGTGATTGGATCTTTTTTGGTTACATATTTAAAGCCTGCATAAACTGCGGCACCTAATATTGCTGTTTTTAATAGTCCCATTTTCTTATCAATTTAATTTAATAATATAACATTAGATCAAGCCAAACAGTTTTAATTACAAAACTTTTAATATTAATTTTCCACTTTGATTTTTAAACTATCCGGTACTACTATCCCACTTACATTTGTAGCGTTATATTTAATGGTATAAACACCGACTTTACCAATGGCGTATCCATCCATCAAGTTAAAATTGACGCTGGTGCTATCTCCCTTTTTCAAGCTGGTGTAACTATCAGTAGGTGGCGGCATTACCCTTTTCGCCATTGCACCTTGATAGGGTACTTCTGTATAGTCTTCCAAAGCAACATCCAGGTATTTGCTTGATAATCTTTCGAAAGGCGTATGCCACTTACAAAATTTGGCTACCGTATCTGAATTATTATAAACAGAAAATTTAATGTTGATGGGTTGTCCGAGTTTTGCCTCACCAACCAAAGCGAGTTTTCCTATGATTGGATCTGGCATTTTTTCTGTTGCTGCCTCAGGCATGAGGGTGGTATCATTTTCTCCGCCAGCTTCTTTTTTATCATCTGATGAGCCGCAAGCAGAAAGCATCGCTGCAAAAAGCATTATTATAGTGGTTATTTTTTTCATCTGTTGCTAAATCTTTATTTACCCTTTTTCAATCCCTGTTTTAGTGGCCACATTCTTTCTTTTCCTGAAAGTAGGGAAGGTCATCGGGCTTTTCGCCGGACGTTCATCTCCCAATAAAACTCCCCATTGTTTAAAAATTTCAGTACGATCGAAGATGATTTTTAGCACCGCAACAATTGGTAATGCCAGGAACATGCCCGAAATACCAGCAATACTTCCGCCAATGAAAACGCCAAGGATAGAAAACAGTGCATTGATTTTTACCTTAGAACCTACAATACGTGGCATCAAAATATTATTATCTAAAAACTGTACCCCAGCAATTACGCCTAATACTGTAATTACAGGCCACAGCTCCTGCGATGAAGCAAGGGTTAACAACACCCCGATCACATTTCCAATCAGTGCTCCCACATAAGGGATTAAATTTAAGATGGCGAAAATTACACCGATTAATAAAGCATGTTCAATACCAATTAACATTAAAATTCCACCTAATAGTATTGTCATATAGGTAATCTGGATTAGTAAGCCAATCAGGTAACTTTTAATAATCGATTCAGTTTCATAAATCGCCTCTTTCACCTTAGGGTGATGATCTGGTTTAAACCACATAAAAATGAAACGTAGCAAGATATCTTTGTAAAAAAGCATTAGGTAAATGTAAATTGGCAACAAACCAATAAATACAAAAATACCGCTTAATGTTACAGCTGCGCCACCCGCCATTGATGTTCCCATATTCATCAGGTCATCACTTTTATCCTGAATAAAAGCCTTTTGTTCTGCAGAATCGTATCTGGTAATCCTGCTGATCCAATCGCTTAAGGAATTGATATGCTGGGTAACATTGGCCTTAATTTGAGGAAAATCCTTTACAAGAACACCTATTTGGTTAGAGAAAAACCAAACAATTAGCCCAACAAATATGGCGACTAATAAAATAGGCAGAATAATGGAAAATGATTCAGGAACTTTTTTTCTTTTTAAAAAACGGTAGATTGGTAGCAGCATGATGCTGATAAAAAAAGCCATCAATATTGGCATAATGATATCGCGGCCAATCACCAATACGGCAGCGAGTGCAATGAGACCAAGCAGTTCAATTGATCGCTTTACAGTTAGTGGTATAGTATTTATCATAAATGTTGTATTCGGATTTGTGAGATAAACAGCATGTGTTTGAAAATGTTTTAAATTCCCGATTTATACGGAAGTGGGTTGAAATTTCTCGGCTATCTTACCTAGACTGGTGTTTAACGTTTTGTAGTTTGGCAAATCATGGTATTATTAAAAATGATGTGTCCATTGTTTTAAACAGGGACCGCTTTTTTACTAACTTATTATTGAATTTAGGGATAGTGTGAACTATAGCATTGTAACAATGAAGTAACTTTCAGGCCAATTTTTGAAACTCAAATAAATATATATAACTTGGAATAACCCAAAATTTCAAACCTAGCGTTCGGTTTTCAGAGTATTGATGATACTTGAGTTTCACGAAATGAAACCGTAAAACGGAGTTTACACTATCATCTAGAAACGGACAGTTTCTTCCATGCTGATTTCAAACTACAGTTGCCTAAGCGATTTAGAAACTGGAGGAAAGAGCAAATAGCGATTGCTCTTCATGATAGTATGAAACTTAGGTTAAGAAAATTCGCGGGATTACTGCAAATATAGGGTAAATAAGGTATCAATAAATTTAATTACAACTGTTATTCTTCAAGCTAAAATCTGCCATTCCATTTATACCAATATCGACACATGAAGTTTTATATTTTGATCGTATCCGTACTGCTTTTAGTTTCAATTAACACCAATGCACAGTATTTGAAACCGAAACCCGGTTTAATAGAAACACCATTCCAGGAGTTACCCCTTGGCGCTATTCAAGCTAAAGGTTGGCTCGAAGAAATGCTCGTGCGTCAAAAAAATGGAGCTACAGGTAACCTAGATAAACTCTATCCATTGATGAACCAACGAAATGGATGGTTAGGAGGAGATGGCGACCAGTGGGAACGTGGTCCATACTGGATTGATGGGCTTTTGCCGCTCGCTTATATTTTGAATGATAAAAAGCTTATCGATAAAGTTAAACCATGGGTAGAATGGTCGCTTAAAAGTCAAACACCTGATGGTTATTTTGGTCCTTCGAGAGATTATCCTGAAGAAACTGGTTTACAACGTGATAACAGCCGTGACTGGTGGCCAAAAATGGTTATGTTAAAGGTGCTGAAACAATATTACTCAGCCACAGGCGATAAACGAGTGATCAAAGTGATGACGAATTACTTCAGGTATCAGTTAAACGAACTACCTAAGAAGCCACTTGATCATTGGACTTATTGGGCAAAGTATAGAGGGGCGGATAATCTGATGGTGGTATATTGGCTATATAATATCACCGGCGATAAATTTCTTCTGGATTTGGGGGAAATCATCCACAAGCAAAGTTTTGATTTTACAAATGCTTTTATACACACGGATTTATTGCAGAAAATGGGCAGCATCCATACCGTAAATCTGGCTCAGGGAATGAAAGAGCCCCTGGTTTATTATCAGGCACATCCGGAAAGTTTGTATGTAGAGGCCGCGAAAAAAGGTTTTAATGATCTCCGCACTTTTAATGGTACAGCCAATGGTTTATATGGTGGCGATGAAGCTTTGCATGGAAACAACCCAACTCAGGGCAATGAATTTTGTGCAGCAGTTGAAATGATGTTTACTTTAGAAAGCTCACTGCAAATTACCGGAGCAGTAAATTATGCTGATCAGTTAGAAAAGATTGCCTTTAATGCATTACCCACCCAAGCATCAGATGATTATCTAACACATCAATACTTTCAGCAGGCTAATCAGGTGATGCTTACCCGGCAGATGCGCAATTTTGGTGATAATCATGGTGGTACCGATGTTTGTTTCGGACTATTAACCGGATACCCATGCTGCACTTCGAACATGCACCAAGGCTGGCCGAAGTTTACCCAAAATTTATGGTATGTAACACCTGACGATGGAATTGCAGCATTGGTTTATGCACCAAGTCAGGTAAGCACAAAAGTGGCTGGGAACATTCCAGTAACGATAACCGAAGAAACCTCATATCCTTTTGAGGAGTCTGTTAGATTTTTGATTAAAACCAAAAGTTCTGTAAAATTTCCCTTTCGTTTAAGGATACCGGGGTGGTGCCCTTCGGCCACTATAAAGGTAAATGGTAAAGTTCTGGCAAATTATAAGGCAGATCAGGTAGTAAAAATAGAACAGGAATGGAAAACGGGAGATGTTGTGGAATTGCTTCTGCCGATGCATATTTTTAAAACTAAATGGGCTGAAAATGCTATGGCCGTTGAACGTGGCCCAATTACTTATGCGCTAAAAATTGAGGAGGAATTTAAAAAAATCAAAAATACAGCAGACGCCGACATATTTGGTGATTATACTGAAGTCCACCCAGTATCACCGTGGAACTATGGTTTATATGATGTAAATGAAGCTAAAATCAATGATTATTTTAAAGCAGAATTTACCGGAAAAAAAACGCTTTATCCTTGGAACCTGGAAAATGCCCCAATAGTGATTAAAACAAAAGGCAGGAAAATACCATCTTGGAAACTTTATAATGATATGGCAGGCCCGCTTCCCTACAGTCACATTTATGGTTTAGAAAGTGATAAGCTTGAGGAAACGGTTACATTGGTTCCTTATGGTTGCACAACGCTTAGAATTTCGCAATTTCCTCAGGTTGGAAGAAAATAATTTGATTTAGAATAGCTTTTCAGTGATTGTAAATATGCTTACTAGAAACAGAGCGTTCATCAATTACTAAGTTTGACATCAGTGTCTGACTTTTTAGTTGAATCTGCAGTGGAGTCAGTTTTAGACGACTGCTTGGCATGACTAGTGTCACCAGTGCTGACATTCGGGGTACCATCCGCATTTTTGCCAGAGCATGCCGAAAATAAGAATATTATAACAATCAAGGAGAAGAATATATGTTTCATTGTTTAGGCTTTAGAGTTTGAATATCATCCGCTTTTATTAGGAGCGTATTAATTAAATAACAGCGGTTTAATATTAAAGGTTTTATGCTGGGAGGCTTTTGCTGCGATTCATTTAATCGTCAGGGATAAGGGGTAATTTTAAAAGTTACGTCTCAGCCATAAAAGACAACCCGGTGAAAACATTTTATAAGGATTTGATATTTAAGTATAAAGGAGTAACGAAACCTAATATTTACTCGAAAAGACAATGCTAAAAATTATAGGGATCAATTTGTTTTTGTTCGTTTTATACGGTTTCCTGATCGTTGTGAATACTGCCGTGAGCGAGAGGGGATTCAGCATAGCCATCGGCATGGGTTTATGTATTTTTATACAAGTGGTATTGAATATTATTGCCGGGATCGTTTTTTTAATTATGGGCAGGCAAGAATGGGTTAAATCCTTTTTTATAAGCGCAGCAATATTGGCACCGGTAGGTTTTGTTACCTGGCTGATCCTCTTAAGCATTTATGGTTAATCACAATCTGTTTTGTCAGGTTCGAGTTGTGAGAAAGGACCGTAAAGCTGCCGCATCATGTATAAAGATGATTTAGAAAACAACACAGTTACGAAAAGGTGTTGATGCTGGATGATTTCCAGTTTAATTTGCCGAAAAATACGTATTGAATGCTTCAGTTATCTCCTTTAATTTTTTTATGCTGAAAGAATGTTTGCCCATAAACCATCTCGAAATTTCATCAGGATTAATATCTACAATCCTGGCGAAATCATTAGCAAGAAGATTTTTTTCTGCCAGTAGGTTTGAGGTTTGATGCGCTACTTCAAGATTTTTGTTTGTTAATTCTTCGATTGCCGGATTTCCACTTTCTTCCAGCCAAATCGACACAAAGTCATTCTCTTCCATTATTTGTTTTTTTATTGAGTTATCCCGGGCATTCCCAAAGATTCGAGTGTGTACGT
>NZ_AJLG01000066.1 GCF_000258495.1 Pedobacter agri PB92 | reverse complement strand
TTGCATTTGAGGCTAAAAACACACTTTTAGCATTTGTAACTGAATAATTACTGATACACAAAGTGTATGTTTTACACAAAGCTTTTTGTAGGGGTAAAATTTTGCCTATGAGAGGTAATGATGTAGTGCCTGATCGGCTGAAAAATGGAACTGAAGGTGAGTACGATGTTTTATGCAAACGTTCCCGGCAATATGTTAAGCCACTTAATTATAATTCCATTAAGAATTCGGTCAGGTTTTTATCATGAGGTACTTCGAGTTTTTTGCGTAGTCGATAACGGCGAATCTCGACACCTCTCAAGCTGATATTCAATAACGATGACATCTCTTTACTGCTCATGTTCATTCTCAGATAAGCACAAAGCTTCAGGTCGTTCGGTACAAGATCTGGATGCTGCGCTTTAAGCTTTTTAAAGAAACTCTCATGCGCTTCATTAAAGGAGTTTTCAAACAAATTCCAATCCCGCTCGTCGTTCATTCCATCATTAATTACTTTTTGGATTTTTCGGGTCTGATCTTCCGATAGTTTTTTACCACTTTCATCCTTAAGTTTTGTGATTTCTCCACTCAATTTTTGCAGCAATTCATTTTTGTACACCAAGGTCATGGCTGAGTTGGCTAATTCTCTGTTTTTTGATGCGAGCTCTGCCTGAAGTTTTTCGGTTTGCAATTTTATAATCTGCTTTTCGTTTACCTCCGCTTCCTGACGTAAAATTTCATCCTGCTCGGCTTTGAGTTTATCGCTTATTTTCTGACTGTCTCGTTTCAGTTTGGTTTCATACGCCCGCTTTCCGAAGATAACAATTATGATGACTAAGACGAGGTATATCAAAATCGCCAGATTACTTAAGTACCAAGGTCGCAGAATGGTGAATTCAAAAGAGGTGGTATCGCTTACTGAAGTGTCATCAAGCTTGGCCCGAACTTTAAATGTATAAGTGCCACTACTTAAGTTAGTAAAATCTTTCTGGGTGGCAATGCTCCAATCAGACCAATCTTTAGAATATCCTTCGAGATAGTATTGGAACTTTATCTTTGCTTGTCTGTAATAGGGCAGTGCGAATGATATCCGGATATTATTTCTGCTGTTTGGAATTTCGGTTTCGCTGCTGCTATTGCCGGTTTCGCTGATGGTAAAATACTTATCCGTGATATCTTCAATCCTTCTGATTAGCACTGCCGGTAGTTTTCGTTTCTGAATAGACTGATTTAAAGTGCTGTTGTAGATTACGAATCCATCATCAACACTGATCAAATAAATGGCGTTGCTGATCTGGCTGATATTTTCATAATATTGCACCATTCTTCCATCTAACAGGCTGAATTGGTTGGAGTCGATTTCAATTTTCCCAGGCTCTGAAAAACTCACCAATGAAGTTTTTCCATGATCAATAAACCAGTATTTTCTATTTCCTGCACTTATGATTTTATTGGACGTTGCAAACGACCCCAGACTTTTATTTAGTACATCGTAAGGAGTAAATTTATTACTTAGTTCATCGTAGGTATAAAATCCACGATCGGATGAAAATACGATTCTGTTCTCCAGGTTAAATATATTGATGTTATAGTTACCTGGTAATCCATTTCGCTCGTCAAAATATTTGGTACTGTTTACTTTAGTATAATCACTATTTAGTGTCAGTTTGTACAAGCCCTTGTAAGCATGCGCTACCCAAATATCACCCTTATGATCTTGTTCGATAAATCTGGATGGTTCACCAAAACCCAATATTTTGTTGCTAAACTTTAAACCCGCCGGCGTATTTTTATAAAGTGATAATCCTATGTATGTGCCTTGAATGAAATAATTAGGATTTGAGGATGATTTTTGATTGTCCAGCCACCGCTGATTGTCGAAATCCAGGTAATTTGGTCGCCAACAACTTTAAAGGTGCCATTATTATGCCCGCAAATCAATTCATTATTTAAAATAGCCAGTTCCCAAACCTGCCCCTGAGAATTCGGAATCAACCGGAAGTTGAAAGGAACCAATTCACTGTTTTTTGACCAATAACTATAAAACAAACCTTGGTTGGTACCTAAGTAAATTTTGTCTTTAAAAATAATACTTGAATAAACTGTTCCAAATTGTCCTGTTTTATCGAAATAAAAGTATAATGGAGAATTTAACTCAATACGGTCTATTCCATTATCTAAACCAGTCCATAAGTTTTGTTCATTATCAGCATATATGCTTAACACAGTATTATTTTGTAATCCGCTTGATTTATTGATGCGTTGTACCACGGTTCCATTTTCATCGATGATAATTAAGCCATTCAAAATGGTTCCATAAGCATAATATTTATCCAATAACTTAACGCCATTATTCAATTGAAAGGTTTTAAGATAATTATTTGCCGGAGTTAGTAGCGGAGTAAAATTTTTCCCATCGTAGGTGAAAAGCCCGTTTTTGCTTGTGCCAATGATTAATCCATTTTGTTTATAAGGAAGAATTGACAGAATGCCCTGTTTACCCAGTTTGTCACTATTTGGAATATAGATTAATTTACTTCCAGATAGTTCAAACAAGCCTTTATCGAGTACTTCTATTAAATAACGGTTATTCACTTTGTGAAGAAATAGAAATGATGACGGTGCTTTTATTATTTCTATCTTTTCATTTTTGTAGATGAATATTCGAGAGAAAGATTGAAAAATAACCCGATCCCGGTCTACATATATTTTCCATATTTCATCACTCACTTTAACGCCTTTTGGCAAGAGTGAGGTGAGTGATTTGTAACTTAGCTTGTTGTTTAAATAGGCCCAGTAACCAAATTCTCCAAAACCACCGGTGTAAATTTTGCCATTCTGATCGGTAGCAACCGACCGAACAATTTGCCGGTTAGGCATTTGGTATTTTTGCCAGTACTTACCATCGAAAGTTAAAAGCCCTTCTGCATTCCCGAAATACATTACGCCCTTATTGTCTTTAGCTATGCTCCAGTTTTGGTTGCCTGAAGCATAAACTGATTTTGGGTAATTTTCAATATATGGAACGCCAATACTTTTTATATCGGCAGCATGTATTAAACTGGTGGTGAGTGAAAGGAATATAAATAGGCGTACTAGTTTCAGCATAGAATGGTATTTGGTTAATCCATTATGATACAAAGTAACTGAAAAAACTTGGAAGGAGGTGAGTGAATGGGGATTAGTTCACAACATCAATAGGAAAGGATATGTACCGTCATTAAATACATAAGCCTTTTGTTATTACAAAGCGATAACAAAAGGCTTAAGGTCAAAACTAGAATTATTTCTATACTGCTGTTACTTCGGTTTTTTTAGCCACTGGCTGCGGTACTTTTACATAATAACCAGTTCCATCGTATGGGCGTTTACGTGGATTTGTTGTACAAGCAGTTGAACAACATCCTTGTAGTTCTTCACCACAGTCATCGCATTGCGTAATGTGTTCATTACATTCCGGATTGGCGCAATTGATCATTTTCGGAGTTAGTTTTGCCACAGTTGTAGCAAACTGAAACCACAGTTGGATTAATATTATTTACATCTACCGCAATGCGGTTATCAAAAACGTAGCACTTGCCCTCGAAATCTTTTCCACCTGCTTCTTTGCCATATTTAATGATGCCGCCGTGAAGTTGGTAAACATCATTAAAACCATGATGAAGTAACAAGGCAGAAGCTTTCTCACACTTGATTCCTCCGGTACAGTATGTTAAAATCTTCTTGTCTTTATATTGAGCAAGCTGATTGATTTGCTCAGGAAAATCTCTGAAATTCTCGATGTCAAGCGTAACCGCATTCTTGAATTTGCCTAAATTGTGCTCATAATTGGAGCGCACATCTAAAATTACAACATCTTCATCATCCTTCATCTTCATAAATTCCACAGGCTCCAAATGCTTTCCTGTTTTTTCGTTTGGATTGATGATTGAGGTATCGCGTAATCCGGAATGAACAATTTCAGATTTATAACGGCAATGCATTTTCAAGAAGGAAAGTTCATCAACCTCATCAATCTTAAATTCTGTTTTCGCAAAACGCTCATCAGCATGGATGGCTTTCATGTAAGCTTCACAGGCTTCAGGGGTTCCGGAAACGGTTCCGTTTAGTCCTTCATCGGCAACGATGATCCGGCCAACTAAATCTAACGATTTACAAAATTTAAGGTGATCTTCAGCAAATTGTTCTGCATCTGCTATATAGCTATAGCAATAGTAAAGTAGTGTTTGATATTTTTTCATAACGCTGTTGATACCGTTGCAAACGGCGTTTAAAGCGGAGCAAAGATAATGCTTTTAGCTTAAAGACCAAAGCAGAAAGCTTTAACCTTTAAGGTTTTTGCTTTGCGCTTAAAATCCGTAAGCAATCCTGAATCCTTGTGTTAATTTTTTGGCGCCATCATATGCAAAACCATAACTCGCTCTTAATACCAAACGTTGAAATCCAAAATAAAATTCTTTGTAATTTCTTTTTTCAGGAGAAGATAAGTAACCTCCGCCGATAAATTCTTCGAGCTTTGCTTTACGTAACAACGGAATTTTGTTCAGGAAAAAACCAGAAAAATTGTGCTCCAAATGCGCTTCAAAGTATTGTTGGTTTGTACTAAACTGGTAAAAATCCAGATATTGAAACTTTCTTAAATTAGGAGGGAAGATGGTTGATATGTTACCAGCGAAGTGTTTATAATCTGGATAATACATGCTCTTGTTGTTTAAAAACTTTCCTGCTCCAACCAATAATGAAGTGTATCCCCATAATCCTAAACCGATGCGATCTTGTGCCAGTTCTAATTTCACGAAATCATAATCTACGTCGCTGCCCAACAAATTATTAAAGCCCTTCTTATATAAAACTGTAATTTTTGGGAAGTGAGATTCGGTATAAAACTTCCCATCCGGGCGGGTAATGTATTTCTGACCAATGGTATAAGTTAAACTGGCGGTGGCGCTGAATGATTTGTACGTTGGAAATAATGGTGTTTCTGCTCCAGGTGTAAACGGATTATTTGAGGTAAACTCCCGGTCTTTGGCATCGAAAAATTTAAAATCAGTACTATTCGTTAAGGTATTGTTTTTACTATAATCAAGGCTTATGTTTCCTTGTAAGCCTGTGGCCAGCTCTCTTGAGGTGTAAATACTGGCAAAGCTTTTCTCATAAAATTTCGGAAAATTCTTTTCATACAACAGTGAGTTGATGGTATTTCCCAACGCCGTCATCGAACCTAGATTATTCAAATCAAAAATACCGTTTCCAAAAGATGCCCCAACAGTAGCTCTTTTTAACGGATTGTAATAATAACTTCCCGTTAAACTTCCGGTAAGTTTCTGGTTCGCAAAACCATATCTCAGCTCAGGTCTTACAGAATATGATCGCCTGTTTTCGAAATCTTTTCGATACGTTACTCCATATTTAATCGCAAAACCTTCCACAGTATTATAAAAAACCGACCTTAAAATCGGATCAAAACTGAGGTATTTTTTATCATAGCGATCGTTTTTGCTATAGCCCCTTAACAGCAATTTTCCAATGCTAAACTTGTTGTTTTCTTTTTCGAGGGAGTCGAGATAATATTTAGATTCCTTCAGTTTTGCTACGCTATCTTTTTTAACATAATTAATTTGTTCATCTGCAGTTAATGGAATAGGGCGGTTATTGGTCCAGTAGGTCGAGTCTTTTTTGTTAACCATTTCCGTAACTTTTAGTATTTCTCCACTGAAAAAATCTTTAGGAAACTTTGGTTCGAGATTGTAGTTGCTATAAATACCGACGAAATATCCGGCTATTTTAAAACCCAGAACATTACCTGCAAACTGAAAATTGATGTTTGTAGGCATGTAAATGTCTTTTACTTTAGTAAACTGTTGGTTGATGTTTAAGGTATCAATAAAATTGATACCCGAATTTTCTGTCAGATAAACATCGGTATTGTAAATCCTCCAGCTTTCATCAATAATATAAATGTAACCCCTAAAAACCGGATCGTTCTCTCTACGTGGAATTACTTGTATCTTATGTACAATCTCACCATTTTCTTTCGATTCGCCTACGAGTTTATATTTGTAGTAAAACATGGCATTATCTGCAATTGGAGAGATAAAGCCTCTTGCGCTCAATGTATTCTCTAAAAGATAATTATCATAAAAATTGATGATCAAGTCTGAAGCTTTATTGAAACTGAAAGCATTGTTTTTGCCGGCAACTTTCGAAGAAATCATTTCTTCGTGAATATCATTCGGGCGGCGAAAACTAAATTTGCTTTGCGATTCTGATAAATAAATAATCCCCCGTCTGTTCGTATCCAGTTCCAATACTTTTTGAATATCCTGACCAAAAAACTTTTTAGGCGCACCTTTAAGCCGCTGAACACCTTTGATATAAACATCGCAACTAAAAGCATTCACCTCATTTAAATGCACTTTTCGTTGCTTAATTGCCTTTCTGATAATTTCGAATGCCGGATCTTCAGCATTCGCTTTGATGGTCACATTATCCAGCGTATAACTTTCTGAAGACAAGTTTATATTCTGAGTAATGTTGCCAGATAGTTTTACCGATTGATCCTGTTGCTTATAGCCAACTGCCCTGTAACTGAGCAGGTATTCTCCTTTTTCAAGTTTGAGCGCATATTTTCCATCAACATTGGCTGATGTTCCGGTAGTCGTATTTTTAACATAAACAGAAGCAAACGGAACGGGCTGTCCACCTGTATCCTTAATTGTTCCGCTAACGGTATAATGCTGAGCAAATGCAAAATGGGTTAGGCCACAAAAAAGGATGAGTGCGCAGATTCTGATCATAAGTGTCGATTAGTAAGCTATAAATATCGAATTAGTTTTAACACTATACACACAGTAGTGTGTTAAAGTTTGTTAAGTTCATTAAAAAATGTCTGTTTGATTAAAATATTTAATGCTGATATCAGAAAATTAAGTTTCCTGAAATTAATCAAACGTTTGTGCTTAAATACTGGTTCAAAAAGTGAGTCAATTAAGGTGTCGAGCAGTTTTTTTTATAACTTTGAGCAAAATCAACCGATATCAAACATGTATAAAACATTACAACCAGTTCTTCAGAAGGAACTTGAAGAAATCGAAAACGCTGGATTATATAAACGCGAACGTATTATTGTTACACCACAAGGTGCCGATATTAAAGTTAATGGTGGAGCAGAAGTAGTTAATTTCTGTGCAAACAACTATTTAGGTTTATCATCTCATCCAAAAGTGATAGAGGCCGCAAAAAAGGCGATTGATGATCACGGATACGGCATGTCGTCAGTTCGTTTTATCTGTGGAACACAAGATGTGCATAAAGAACTTGAAGCTAAAATTTCTCAGTTTCTGGGCACTGAAGATACTATTTTATATGCAGCTGCATTTGATGCTAACGGTGGCGTTTTTGAACCGTTGTTTAACGCAGAAGATGCGATTATTTCTGATGAGTTGAACCATGCATCAATTATAGATGGCGTACGTTTATGTAAGGCACAACGCTTCCGTTATAAAAACGCTAATATGGAAGATTTGGAAAAGCAATTAATTGCGGCTAAAGATTGCAGACACCGGATTATTGTTACCGATGGTGCCTTTTCTATGGATGGTTCTGTTGCTCCACTTGATAAAATTGCTGATCTGGCTGATAAATACGAAGCATTAATTATGATTGATGAATCGCACTGTACTGGGTTTATCGGTAAAAATGGTAGAGGTACTCACGAACATTTTAACGTAATTGATCGGATCGATATCATCACCGGAACTTTAGGTAAAGCGCTTGGTGGTGCATCTGGTGGTTTTACCTCAGGTAAAAAGGAAATTATCGATATGCTGCGCCAACGTTCGCGTCCGTATTTATTCTCAAACACTTTAGCGCCAGCGATTGCGGGAGCATCTATTGCGGTATTAGATATGTTGAGCGAAACTACCTCGTTGAGAGATAAATTAGAAAGCAACACTAAATATTTCCGCGAAAAGATGACTGAGGCTGGTTTTGATATCAAACCCGGTTTTCATCCAATTGTGCCTGTGATGCTTTATGATGCAAAAATTGCCCAAACTTTCGCAGCGAAAATGTTAGAAGAAGGTATCTACGTAATCGGGTTCTTTTATCCGGTTGTGCCGCAAGGTAAAGCACGCATTCGTGTACAACTTTCGGCTGGCCATGAGCAACATCATTTAGATAAAGCCATTGCGGCTTTTACTAAAGTTGGTAAAGAACTTGGCGTGATTTAACTCCTTTTAGTTTTATAGAATTTATAGAAAGCCGCCTTAGTGCGGCTTTTTATGTTTTGGGTTCATTTTCTTTTATAATGATATTGTAAACAGAATTTTTGAACCCGACAACACTAACTTTTTTCGATTATTTGCCTTATATTTGAAGCCATGTTACAGGATAAAATAACACAATACACTGATAAAATTAATGCTTTTGTTACTGAAAAAGCAGATGAATTAGAGCAGTTCCGCATAAAATACTTAGGTAGCAAAGGTATCATCAAAGAAATTTTTGAAGAGTTTAAAACAGTTTCTACTGATGAAAAGAGATCATTAGGGAAAGTTTTGAATGAATTTAAACAACTTGCCGAATCAAAATACCAGACCTTAAAGGAATCAACTGAAGGAGCTGGTGTAAAAGCAGAAGAATTGGCTATCGATATGACATTACCTGGTGAAGGTTTTGAAATTGGTTCCCGCCATCCTTTGGCATTGGTTCGCAGAGAAATTGTAGAAATTTTCGCAAAACTTGGTTTTACTGTAGCTGAGGGTCCTGAAATTGAAGATGACTGGCATAACTTTTCTGCATTAAACTTCCCGGAAGAGCATCCTGCAAGAGATATGCAGGATACTTTCTTCATTAAAAAAGGGGGAGAGAAAGGCGATATTGCTTTACGTACGCACACATCATCTGTTCAGGTGCGTATGATGGAGCAGGGGCAGCCACCATTTAGAGCCATTATGCCTGGTCGCGTTTACCGTAACGAAGCCATTTCGGCAAGGGCACATTGCTTTTTTCATCAGATAGAGGGTTTGTATGTAGATGAAAATGTGTCATTTGCTGATTTGAAGCAAACATTATTCTATTTTGTGCAGGAATTATATGGCGAAGGTACTCAAGTTCGTTTCCGCCCATCTTATTTTCCTTTTACAGAGCCATCTGCAGAAATGGATATTTCTTGTACCATTTGTAAGGGTGCCGGCTGTAACATGTGTAAACATAGCGGTTGGGTAGAAATTTTAGGCTGTGGTATGGTAGACCCGAATGTGTTGGAAAACTGTGGTATCGATTCAAAAAAATACAGCGGTTTTGCTTTTGGTATGGGAATAGAAAGGATTACCAATCTTAAATATGTCATTAAAGATTTGCGTTTATTCTCTGAAAACGATGTTCGTTTCTTAAAACAATATAAATCTGCCTTAATTTAATGAGGTATCTATATAGCATATTATTTGTTTTGGTTCTTTTTACCGGTTGCGGTAAAGAAGAAAACTTTATACCGGATGTACCGGTTAACTACAATGTAACACTTGTTGAATTTGGCATTAAAGCAGTAAATAATGTGCTGTTGGTTCCAAATCATGGTATTGGAGGATTAGTTATTGTGCGGACACCACTCGGTGGATTTGTGGCCTTTGATCGTTGCAGTACGGTTAATCCCGAAAAAATATGCAAAATTGTTCCTGATGAAAGTGGCTTAACAGCTACTGATCCATGCTCAGGAGCAAAATTTTCTCTTCTTGATGGTACACCTCAAAAAGCACCTGCAGAAAGAACTTTAAAAACTTACAGTGTTTCCTTGCGGGGAAACATTACAATTAACGTTAGAAATTAATGGAAGCTGAAAAAATAAAAGAAACAGTAAAAAAGGCTGCCAAAGAACTTTTTAGAAAATATGGTTATCACAAAACAAGTGTTAACGAGATTGCTAAAAAGGCGAGAATTGCCAAAGCAACCATTTATAAATATTTCGAAAGTAAGGAACAGGTTTTAGATAGTATTCTGATGGATTATCTGGATCAAAACCTTCATGAAATCATCAACAATAAAGTAAGTTACGGTTCTGAAGAAGAGCACCTGAAGGCTTTGGTAATGAAAACCAGCCGACTGTCTTTTACGGCTTGCAACGAATTTATCGGATGGGATTTTGTTCGTGAAAATGCCAATTCACAAGAGTTTTTAAAGCATTTATCTGATCAGCTGGAAGCGTTATTATTGGCTGCTTACCTGGAATTAGATACGTTTAAAAATAATCCGGCCAGGAGAGAAGGGTTAGCATTTTTGCTTAAAGCAAGTAAGAGTATCGTCTTCTCATTCGCCTTTACTTCGGTAAGTGACTCCGATGTACGTAAGAATTTCGTAAGTTTTCAAAAAGAGATTCTTCCTTTTTTAGTGAAAGCTGCACTTTAATAAGCTTACTAGTCATTTTTATAGTACTCTTCTGTTTTGAAACGCTGAACGGTCTTGATCATTCTTGCGCCAACCTTCTTTTGAGTAATTACCGTAACAATATTACCAACACTTGAATCTTCGATAACAGAGGAAACTTCTGTAAGTTTGTTTCTAACATCAATGCTGTAATTGATCGTCTTATGGTAGCAGCAGCCATCTCTTTGTTCTATAGTTAACCATTTCGTTTTCTGATCAAATTCAAACATTCCAAGGTTTTCGCTAGCAAGTGTCGTTAATTCTTTGTTTGCCAGAAATTTGTTGTTACCTACAGACAGATAAATATCGTAAGAAGGACTCATATATGCTCCATTGCTTCCATTTCTGATGGCCATATCTTCTTTTCCATCAAAATTAAAATCTCCAAATATGAGCGGACTTTGATATTTTCCCAATTCCAACCAACCTATTCGTGCATCCTGTTTCTCAGTTAAGCTAAAATCCAGGTCTGCAGAGCGAAATGTTTCGAGTTCTTTGTCTGAGATCTTGTCGTATAAAATTATGGTCGATATTCCTCCGCACAGTCCGTTATCGCAGTCGGCAACAAATATTTTGGCTTTGTACTGGTTAGAGCAATTGTTGGCTAAAAATTTAAATTGAGCCGCGGCTTTAAAAGATGAAAACAGTAAGGCGAGGATAAGCAGGTTTTTCATAAAGTGATTTTGCCAAAAATACTTTATTAAGCAGTGCCTAAAAGTTAAAAAAGGTTAACTGCATCAAAGGTTATCTTCTCGGATTATTTTATTCCCATTTGAATACCTTAACAGCAATAGCATAAATAACAATTCCCCAAATCAATAAAATCATAATTTGAAATTTTACATCCCACAAACCTGACCCTTCAAAAGCAACTTTACGCATGGCATCATTTAGGTAGGTTAATGGTAAAGCCCTGCTAATTGGTTGTAGCCAACTTGGAAAGGCTTCAATGGAAAAGAATGTTCCGGAAAGTAAGAACTGCGGCAAAGTTACAATGTTAGAAATAGGAGGTACCATACTTTCAGTTTTTGCTATTCCTGAAATGATAAAACCAAAGCCCATAAATACAATAATTCCCATGGTGCCCAATATGAGCATATTAAGGACTGTTAACGCTCCGTGAACAAGTGTAAATCCGAAAAAGAAGTGACCAATTAAGATAATAAACAAAGCGCCGATTAACGCAAAACCAATTCTGGCAATTGCTTCGCCAATTACAATACTTGATCTCTTTACAGGAGTTGCAAAAAAACGTTTAATTACCAGGGTTTGGCGTAAACTTAAAAATACGAATGCTGTACCGAAAACACCTGTGCTTAACAGCGAAAACCCGAGTTGACCAGGTAAAATAAAATCAATGGTTTTATATTCACGACCGGTTATTGTGCTTTCTTTAATTTCGGCAACTGTTGGTTTTAGTGTTTTATCATAAAAAACATTGTTAAGCACCGATTTTAAAATTCCACCCTTATCTCTTGATGCTGAAGTGTAAACTACATTAACCGAATAAGCAACTGAATTCACTTTTTTGTGAACATCAATCATCGCATCAACGTTGCCTTTTTCCAGCAGTTTATCAAAATCAGCCTGCGACTTATCCATCACCAGCCTGATCATGCCTGTTTTGCTTAGCATGGCGATAACAGGATTGTTTATGTCCGATCCTGGCTTTACACCAACATCAATACGCGTGCCTCCGCCTCCTAAAAAGCCAAATACCAAAATAAATATTAAAGGGAAAGCAAGCGTAAAAACCACTGCCGATGGACTTCGCATGATCGAGCGGAAGCTCGCCTTTGCTAATGCTAATGTTGCTGTTGTATTGCTGTAACCCCCAGTTCCTAGCGGGGAACTTGAATTTCCATCGTTCATATATCAAGTATAAATTTGTAACTGTCTTTTATTTGTGCATTTCCATTTTGCATGTAACTCCCTCTTCAGGGGGCGGGGGCGTTATTCTCGCCACTCTTTACCTGTAAGGTTAATGAATACATCTTCCAAGTTGGCCTTTTTCACTTCCTTCTTTCGCTCAAAGCCGCTGTTCACCAGCTGATCAATCAGATTGTCTGGCGTATCTAAAGCGATAATTTGTCCTCGTTCTACAAAAGCTACACGATCGCAAAGTTGCTCTGCCTCATCCATATAATGCGTGGTAATCACCACCGTGGTACCTGCATTCCTGATTGCAATAATCAAATCCCATAAATTTCTTCTGGCCTGAGGATCCAAACCTGTAGTGGGTTCATCAAGGAAAATAATTTTAGGTTGATTGATTAGCGTGGTTGCAATGGAGAAACGTTGTTTTTGCCCGCCAGAAAGCGCTTTATATTTGGCTTTCGCTTTATCCTGAAGATTTACTTTTTCCAGCATTTCCATTGGCTTAATTTTGGCGCCATACAAGCCTGCAAATAGTTCGATGAGCTCTACCAGATTTAAATTTGGATAATAACCTGCCGCTTGAAGTTGCACGCCGATAATTTGCTTAATATCTTGAGGGTTTTTGTCGACAGAAAAGCCGTCAACAATAATTTCACCCGAAGTTTTCGCCCTTAGCGTTTCAATGATTTCAAGCGTTGTTGTTTTTCCGGCACCATTTGGTCCCAGTAAGCCGAAAATTTCGTTTTCGTAAACATCAAAGCTTAGCCCTTGAACAGCTACAAAATCATCATATTTTTTTACCAGTTCTTTAACGCTGATAATGGCATTTTTTGCTTCCATGTTGCGAAGGTAAGGAGCTTTAGATGAATAGAAAATGAATTTACTTACAAATGGCTAAAATGTCGGTAAAATGATGTTTTTAAAGTGTGAAATTGCATTAAAAACAAAATCTGCGAATCTGAAGCTATGTTGTGCTCAGATTCGCAGATTTTTTATTGCTTAATTGATTTTAAGTTCTCGTTGTTCGGTTTGATTACCAAACCAATTCGCCTTTCATCACATTCACGAAATCATCAAATAAATAACGAGAATCATGAGGGCCTGGAGAAGATTCAGGGTGGTATTGTACTGAGAACGCTTTTTTACCTTTCACACGAATACCCTCAATTGATTTATCATTTAGGTTTACGTGGGTAATTTCCACTTTGTCTGAATTTCTAACTTCATCAGGAACAACACCGAAACCATGGTTTTGAGAGGTTACTTCGCAATGATTTTTGATTACATTTTTTACCGGGTGGTTTAAGCCGCGGTGGCCATTAAACATTTTCATGGTTCCAATTCCATTAGCTTCTGCCAATAATTGGTGCCCTAAACAGATGCCAAACAAAGGTTTATCCTCTGCTAAAATTTCTTTGATGGTTTCTACAGCATAAGGCATCACTGAAGGATCGCCAGGGCCATTTGAAATGAAATAGCCATCAGGACTGAATTTTTCCATTTCGGCAAATTTTGTTTTCGCAGGGAAAACCTGAACATAAATGTCACGGTTTTCGAAACTACGAAGAATATTTTTCTTGATGCCCAAATCTAACGCAGCAACTTTTAAACTTGCTTCCGGATTGCCATAAAAATACGGTTCGGTGGTGCTTACTTTTGATGAAAGCTCCAGGCCCTCCATTGAAGGTACCTCTGCAAGTTTTTGTTTCAATTCATCCAGGTCAGTAATTTCTGAAGAAATGATAGCGTTCATTGCACCTTTGTCTCTAATGTGGCGAACCAATGCACGGGTATCAATGTCAGAAATAGCAACCAGGTTATCGTTCTGGAAATAATCCTGAATAGATTCTGTAGCTTGCTTACGGCTATAAACGATGTTGTAATTTTTACAAACTAAACCAGCAATTTTAATTGAATCAGATTCGATTTCTTCTCTTTGAATACCGTAATTCCCGATGTGCGAATTAGTGGTAACCATTATTTGCCCAAAATAACTTGGGTCGGTAAAAATTTCCTGGTAACCTGTCATCCCGGTATTAAAACAAATTTCGCCAGTAGTGGTGCCAATTTTTCCGGCAGCTTTGCCGTAAAAAACAGTGCCATCGGCCAGTAATAAAATCGCAGGTAACTTGGTGTAGTTAGTCATGGTAATTACAATATGGATTTTGATTTAAAAAAGAGTTGAAAAAAGGATGGCTTGCGGCAGTAATGCCGTTTTTGCTGGATGCAAAAAAAACGTGAATAAATCCCTTCCATTTCGGGGTACAAAGATAGCGCTTAAGATTGGGAATGTAAAGAAAAATTTGAAATAGGTTTGAGTTAAAAGGTTTATGGTGTAAGGTTGATTACCTCTAAACCTTAAAGCTTTCGCTTTATGCCTTTTTAAAGAAAAAACGATACTTTTGGGGCAACAAAACGAAAACCATGTCGGTACATAAAGAAATAAAAAGAATCACTACGCATACCCTGCAGGAAATGAAGCATCGTGGTGAAAAAATATCAATGTTAACCGCCTACGATTATTCCATGGCAACCATTTTGGATGATGCCGGATTGGATGTATTATTGGTTGGCGATTCTGCATCGAATGTAATGGCAGGACACGAAACTACCTTACCCATCACACTTGATCAGATGATTTATCATGCAGCATCAGTAATTAGGGCTGTAAAACGTGCTTTTGTAGTAGTTGACTTACCATTCGGCTCTTACCAGGGCAATTCTAAAGAAGCCTTAAACTCTGCAATCAGAATTATGAAAGAATCTGGTGCGCATGGTGTAAAATTAGAGGGCGGGGAAGAGATCATTGAGTCTGTTCAGCGAATTATTACAGCTGGTATTCCTGTAATGGGTCATTTGGGCTTAACACCACAATCTATTTATAAATTTGGCACCTATACTGTTCGTGCGAAAGAAGAAGAAGAAGCTAATAAATTGAAAACTGATGTGCTGGCTTTACAAGCCGCAGGCTGTTTTGGGATTGTATTAGAAAAAATTCCAGCAGCATTAGGCAAAGAGGTTTCAGAGAGCTTAAGTATTCCAACTATTGGTATTGGTGCAGGACCTCATTGTGATGGGCAGGTATTGGTTGTGAATGACATGATTGGCTTAACGAAGGGCTTTAAACCACGCTTTTTACGTCAGTACCTTAACCTTTACGAGGATATTTTAGGTGCTGCACAATCGTATATTCAGGATGTTAAAAACAATGATTTCCCTAACGATAAAGAGCAGTATTAACTCGCAACCTCTGAAAGGGGGTTCCAATCAAGTTGGAAAAGGAAGGTTAATATATTATACTGTTAAATACAGACGATAGAAATTCAAGTTCCCCTTTAGGGGCGGAGGGGTTATATGCCAATTACAGAAAAAGACATACTTTTTGAAGATAACCATCTCATTGCAGTTAACAAGAGAGCTGGAGATATTGTGCAGGTTGATGAAACTGGCGATGAACCCCTGGATGAACAGGTAAAAAAATACATTGCGAAAAAGTATAACAAACCAAATGGCGCATTTCTGGGTGTTGTCCATCGTTTAGACCGACCGGTAAGTGGCGTTATTCTTTTTGCGAAAACAAGCAAGGCGCTTGAAAGAATGAATGCTGCATTTAAAAATCGGGAGGTTAAGAAAACTTACTGGGCAGTGGTAAGAAACAAGCCGGAAAAAGAAGCGGCGACTTTGATTCATTGGCTGATTAAAAATCCGCAAAAAAATGTGGTCACTTACTATAAATCGGAAGTGGCCAACAGCCAGCGGGCAGAACTTTCCTATCGCTTAATTGGACATCTTGATGGCTATTACCTGCTGGAAGTTGATCCGATTACCGGCAGATCGCACCAAATTCGTGTGCAGCTTTCATCAATGAATTGCCCGATTGTAGGTGATAACAAATATGGTTACCCACGTGGAAGCAGAAAGGGAAGTATTTGTTTGCATGCCAGAAGATTACAGTTTCTGCACCCTGTTAAAAAGGAACCTGTAAACATCTTCGCAAAACTTCCGGTAGATGGTTTTTGGGAACGATTTGAGCACATGTAAAAATCAAAACCGGGTATTTTTTCCCCGATTGAACAACTGCATTTCCCCGAAATTATTTTATAGAATATTCTCAAGAAGCCCATTACATTAAAGTAATGGGCTTTTATCGTTTTGGCATCATCTTTAAACATGTCAAGTGAACAACAAACTAAAATAGTATGAAAAAAGCATTTTTATCATTCGCTACAGCAACCTTGGTTGCAGCAATGCTCACATCTTGCGACAACACAAAAAAGACAGAACCCATTACAGATTCAACCAGTGCTAAAGGTGACACCACTCTAAAAACGACAGTAACAAAAACTGAAACTGTAAAGTCTGATAAGCCAACGTTTTCCAATGAAGATGTGAATAAGGGATTAGCGGAATATGCTCAATTAAAAGAGGCGTATATCGCAGCCCTTAAAAGTCAAAATAAAACTCAGGTTGAAGCCTTAACATCAAGATATACTACCTGGGCCGAAAATGCAGCAGCATGGAGTAGCAAACTGAAGGCGGAAGAAGTTCAGAAGTATTCTGATTATTTAACTAAATTAAGCAATGACTGGGCCGCTGCAGCACAACAAGCGGTTGAATTAAAATAATCAGATTAGTGTAGTGTAGAGGGTTGGGCTTGCGATGAATGTCGCAAGCCCTTTTTTTATTTGCAATCGATTGGCTGAAAGATCATCGATTTACCAAAGCTTAGCTTTTTTACATCTTTAAACTGAGTTTTACCATTGACTTCAGCTACATCACCAAAACCTTCTATAAGTTGATTATCCTGTTTTAACCAGGCAACCTGCCGGATGGATGTTGTACCTTCTGACTGGAAAGTGTAATCTGCAATAATGGTATCACCTTTTACAATTCCCGCAATAACGCCAGTATTTTTATCTTTTTCAAAAATATTATAGCTTAAGGAACCTGTTACTTTTTCATTATCAATATTTAAAGTAAGAGCCGCAGTATCTCTATTGTTTATCGATTGGTAACACAGCGGAGCCTTGGCAGCCGAATCGGTTGTATTCAAGGCAGTAGAATCATCTGAATTCGACTGACTTGTTTTCGATTGACATGCCGCAAATAATGCAAGCAATATGGCAAAAAATGGGGTTATCTTTTTCATCATGTTTAGGATTGACTTTCTTATCCTTATACAAAGTGCCTGCCAAAATTATCAATGATTAGAAAAAGAAAGCCCCGCTTTCGCGAGGCCGCCTAACAATTAAACAAAGTTTTTACCACACATAGGTAGCAACAGCACCTTTTTCAAGTTTTGTTGAGACCGTTTTTCCATCATATTTAATGTTAAAACTTGTTTCGTTGCCGTTGTTGTTGCAAACGATTAATACCTTTTTGCCTTCGGGAGTTTTGAATGCTACGTTTTGCAAGTTGCTTGTGATGTTTGAAGCAATTCGTATCGAACCTGTCGGAACAAATTTAGATGCATGAGCAATAACATAATAAGCAACATTCCGGGTAATTGCCGGTGCAATGGTAATGGCGCCCAAACAAGAAGTACAACCACCTTTATCAGTATGAGGATTGTAATTTGGATCTGCGGCCAGATTCCATTCCAGAACATTTCTGCTCCAGTTACGTGTAGCGCCAATAATTAATGTCGATACATGCCATTTCAAATCTTCGCCAAAGTTGCTCGGTCCGCCAACCCATTGTTCAGTGAAATAAACATTTTTATCAGGGTGCGCATTATGTACCTGGGTGAGGGCTGAAATTGGACCAGCATATAAATGAAATGCAGAGCCATCAATATATTTTTTTGCTTCAGCATCGTTCAAAACCGAAATTGGATATTCAGGTTTATCCGCGTTATGATCGTAAATGATAATTTTTGTAGCGATGCCATTGCTTTTGAATATCGGCCCTAATGCTGTTTTGATAAAACTAGCCTGATCTTCTGCCGACATATACATGCTAGGGTTGTTACCAGGATGTAAAGGCTCGTTTTGAGGCGTAATCGCATCAATTACAATACCTTCGGCTTTCATCGCCTGGATATATTTAACCAGATATTTGGCATAAGTTTGATAATAGTCAGACTTTAAGCTACCTCCAATAAAGCTCTTGTTGCTTTTCATCCAGGTTGGCGCCGTCCATGGCGAACCCAAAATTTTAATTTTAGGATTTATAGCAACAATTTTTTTCAGAATTGGAATCAAATCTGTTTGCTCTTTAGCGATGGTAAATTTTGATAAAGATTCGTCTGTTTCTCCATCTGCCAGGTCGTTATAGGTAAAGGGATAAGCACTTAAATCAGAGCCGCCAATGCTAATTCTGATGTAGTTTACCGAGATTGCATCATCTGCAACTGCAAAAAGTTCACGCAATAATTTATCTTTTTCTGTAGCAGGTAGAGCGTTAATTAAACTTGCACTACCACCGGTGAGTGTATAGCCGAAGCCATCAATTTCTTGAAACGTAGTGCTTTGATCAACTTCGATAGTAGGGTTTGCATTTGTGGTTTCGCTAAAATTTAACGCTATGTTTTGCTTGCTTAACAGTTGTGACTGATCACCTTTAGTAAGCCAGAAGCCCACATCAGTTTTTACTGGATCAGTGCCGGTCTTTGTGTCTTGATTGGCAATCGATGCATTTTTTTTACAAGCGCAGGATGCAAATAGCATACTGGCAACCAGGCATATATTAAATATTGGTTTCATTAGCCTTAAGTTTAGTAATGAGATGATTAAAAGGGAAGGAGTCTTTAAAAAAACTCCCACCCTTAAAGATTTAATTTGTGTGATTAAAAATCATGTGCCAAAGCCCAATCGCTTTGATACAGCATAAGTATATGCTGGGATGAATTTCAAAGGCGAGTTACTCGCCCTTGAAATGGAATATTATCGGATATTTGGATTTCTGTCCCACTCCGCCTGAGGGATTGGGAAGAGCAACTTCGCAGCGGTAACATTATAGTTTAGGTTTGCACCACTACCATTTTTTTGTGCGTTCATCACCGTAATTGCCCTGTTCGTTCTTAATAAATCAAACCAACGCTGACCTTCGAATGCCAATTCCAACCGGCGTTCTTTTTCAATAGCCAAACGCATTGCAGCCTGATTGGCAGCAGGAGTAACACCTAAATTAACTCGTCCGCGAATTTCGTTTACAATTGGAGCAGCAGCCGACCAGCCTGAAGCACTCAATTCGTTTAATGCTTCGGCTTTCAATAACTTGATGTCAGCCAAACGAATAATGTAAGAATTGGCTAAGTCATCATTACGATATTTGTTAATGAATGGATAATTTGATTTTGACCAATAATCATCAGACCAGCCTTCGGTAACGACGTTTCTAAAGCTGATGCTTGAATTTTTACGAATCACATCACCTTCTGCATCAAAAGCAGCTACTAAATCATTGGTAGGCGTACAAAAACGTTTCCATCCTGTACCCACGATCACCCCAGTCATCCAGTTCCCACGACCAGAAGGGCCACCCCAGCCATCATACTGCATTTCCCAGATAGATTCGCTGTTGTTTTTGTGAGCGCCATCAAATAGTTGATCGAAAGAGCTGATTAGTGAATAACCGCCATTGATGGTTGCATCTGCATATTGCTGTACTTTAGTCCAATCTGGAGTGGGTTTTGAAGCATATACTTTTGCCAGTAATGCGTTTACAATTCCTTTTGTGATGATGCCTTTATTAGGCGCCGAAGATCTAACAAGTGGTAAAGCATATTCTAAATCTTTGATGATTTGAGCATAAACTTCATCAACAGATGAGCGTGATTTCTGCATTTCCTCTAAAGTAGTTGGCGATTTTAATACCAATGGAACACCACCCCATAACCTAACTAAATGGAAATAGAAGTAAGCACGAAGTGTTGAAGCTTCACCCAAGATTTGATTTCTTCTTCCATTGGCATCTAAAGCAGGATCCTGAATGTTTGGAACATTTTCTAATACCTCATTGGCATTTTTGATGTTCGAATATAAGCCACTCCAATCACGACCAACATTACCGTTGGTAGAATTGGCCGTAAATAAATCAATCTGAATATTGGCTGGGTTATCGCCACCTGCATAAGCATTGTCGGCAGTTACGTCGCCATTGATCATGTAATCCCAAATGTGGTAATCATTATACATGCCACCATAAGCACCTGAAATTAGTTTTTCTGCTCCTGCAGCTGTGGTAAACGCCACATCGCCAGTAACCTGGTTGAAGGGCTGTTTATCAAGGAAATCTTTTTTACAGCCACTTTGCATCGTAATGGTTAATGCTGCAGCCGCTACTAATGAATATATTTTTAGTTTCATTTTCTTATTTCTTAAAATCCAACATTAACACCGAATAATATACTTCTCGATTGAGGATAAGTTCCAAAATCAACACCCATATTTGGGCCGTTTGCAGAACTCACATTCACCTCTGGATCTAAACCAGAGTATTTGGTGAAAGTTAACAGGTTATAGCCTGTGGCAAACAAAGTAATTTTGCTCATTCTTAATTTCTCCAGTACCGATTGTCCAAAGCTGTATGATAATGTAGCTGTTTTTAAACGCAGGTAAGAGGCATCTTCAACAAAACGACTTGAGGTCAGTGAGTTTTCAGAGCTGCTTCTTAATGCTTTTGGAATATTGGTGATTTGACCTGGAGTTGTCCATCTGTCTAATACTGCAGTAGATTGGTTTTTAGAATCAAACATGCCTTCTAAATCAATTCTGGTGGCATTAAACAACTGACTGCCTTGAACACCCTGGAAGAAAATATTCAGATTCCAGTTTCCGTACGTTAAATTGTTCGTCATCCCGTAGATGAATTTTGGTTGAGCAGAGCCGATAAAAGTTCTATCTCCAGGATCAGCAGATCCGGTTACGCCATTGCCATTCGTATCAGCATATTGCGCTGCACCGGTTGCAGGATTTACGCCTGTGAAAACATAACCATAAAAACTGCCTAATGGCATGCCTGTAACTACTCTTACTGCTGCATCACGCTCATAAATTCCTGCAAAATCCAATGATTGTGTAGTTGAACCTAAGTCGGTAACCTTATTTCTATTTAGTGAGAAGTTCAAATCAGTGGTCCATTTGAATTTTTCATGATCAAAGTTCTTTGTAGATAAGGTGAACTCTAATCCTTTGTTTTCCATTGCACCAACGTTATAAGCCTGGCTACCAAAACCTGATGAAGGAGGCAACTGAACATTAATCAATAAGTCGTTGGTTTTTTTCAGGTAAGCATCTGCGCTAAAAGTAATCCTGCTTTTAAACATGGTTAAATCAACACCCACATTGGTTTGTGTTGTTTTCTCCCAGGTTAAGGCATTATTAGCCGGATTTTGAAGATTGTATTCGCCTTGTGCATTCACACTATAAAGTTTTAGGTAAGCATAATCTCCGATACCTTCATCATTACCCACTTTACCCCAGCTACCACGAATTTTTAAATCATCAATGGTTTTACTTTCTTTCATGAAATTCTCTCCGGAAATTCTCCATCCGGCAGAAACTGAAGGGAAATAACCGAAACGGTTTTCTTTTGCAAATCGTGAGGAACCATCCGCTCTAAAGTTCGAGCTGAATAAATATTTACTATCGTATGCATAGGTTACACGGGCAAGGTATGATTGCTTGCTCCATTGTGCTTGTTGGGGAATGGTTAATGCTACAGATGGTGCGGTTGGATTACCCGCTGCGTCATAAAAACGAGTAGATTCATTGTTGTTATACTTCCAGTCTGATGATTGAATAGTATAACCGCCTGTTGCTGTGAAAGCATTCTTGCCAACATTTTTAGTGTAGTTCAAGATGTTCTCGTTTAACCAAACACCTTCTCTGGTAGTGTTATCACGAACAACGCCTCTTTCCTGGCGGCCATAAGTGGTTAAAAAGTTATCGGTAAAGTAACGATAGAAATTTCTGTTGTTATTCGTACTGATGGTCGATTTTAAATATAAATCTTTAGTGAAATTTAATTGTGCGCCAAAAGCTCCAATGAATTTGAAGTTTCTGTTTCTGTTATCAGAGCCATAAGCCAAAGCCAATGGATTATCCCAGCCACCTGCGTTTGGAATGGTGGTATATTGTCCGTTAGGCTCGAAAATACCGATTGTTGGAGGTGTGGTTAATGCACCTAAAATCACACCACCACGAGAAACACTGCTGTTATCACCAACATCTATCGATGTGCTGGATGTTAAAACCGCATTTCCGGTTAATTTTAACCATGGGGTGATGTTTTGCGTGGCGTTGAAGTTAGCCGTTAAACGATCTAACTTGGCTGGCGCAACAACACCTTGATCTTGCTGATAACCAGTTGAGAAATAGTACTGACCGCTTTTGGTTCCACCAGAAAGGGAAACCTGATACTGGTTTTGCTTTCCGGTTCCGAAAGTTTCTTTCTGCCAATCTGTATTGTAAGTGCCGCCAAAAGAAGTATATCCCAGTTCTCTCATTAAGCCTACATATTGCTCGCTGTTTAGAACTTCTTGCTCTTGCCAAAAATTAGAAAAACCTGTAAAAGCGTTAAACGCAACTTTTAATTTTCCTGAGGAACCTTTCTTGGTGGTGATTAAAACAACACCATTGGCACCGCTGGAACCATAGATAGCTGCTGCAGATGCGTCTTTCAAGATTGTCATCGATTCGATGTCATTTGCATTAACAAAACTTGCATCTCTAGAAGTTACCCCATCAATTACATATAGTGGACTGTTAGAAGCCGTGATAGATGTATTACCCCGAATACTGATCGAAATACCGGCTCCTGGTTTACCTGATTGAGAACTCACCTGAACACCTGCAGCACGTCCTTGGATAGCCTGTAACGGATTGGTGATCGGCTGGTTTTCCAAATCTTTAGATGACACCGAAACTACCGCTGTTGTTAAATCTTTCTTCACGGTTGTTCCATAACCAATTACCACAACTTCATTCAGTTGCTGATTGTCATCAGATAGGATTACATTAATGGTTGTTCGATTATTCACTGCTTCTTCAACAGCTTTGAAGCCGATGAATGAAAATTCCAAAGTTGCATTCTGTGGAGCCGTGATGCTGAAGCTACCGTTATCGGCAGTTGATGCTCCTTGGTTAGTTCCTTTTACTTTTACAGAAACTCCAGGCAAAGGCAGACCTTTCTGATCTTTCACTTGACCCTTTATGGTAATATTCTGCGCCATACTCAAAGAGATACCACATAGAATACACACCATAAGCAATGTAAACTTTTTTCTCATAATTTTTGCTCTTGTTAATTGTTATACCTGGTAAAGTTAGCACTAGTTCTATGTTAAATACAAGTTTTTTGTATGTTAATGTTAATGTAAGTTATTGATAGATAGGTTTTTGTGTATTTTTTGATACGCTTAAGTACCGTGCCTTTAAATGCAGTTTTAGCATTGATTATCAGCGTTTAAGTATCGCAGTAGCGCAGGCCTGCGGAATGAATATGATACGCTTTAGCACCTAAAGTCTTTTTCAGGCATAAGGGATGAATACCACAAGAATGTGACTTAATAATAAACGATTTTACTCGATTACCAGCTGACTCCAGCCATTTTTACTTGTTTTTTTGAGGGTTTTCTTTCGGTCATCCATTACTTTTTTAATGCGGGTTCCGAATGTCCAGCAGGTACTTTGTCTGATGGAAAGCAGTTCTGATAATTTATGGGAAGAGATTTTTCCTTTCGACGAATAAATCAGGAAAATCATATAAAAGGCTTTATTAATCGGAATTCTGGTATTATGAAATATAGTATAAGTGGTTACCGATTCTTCGTAGCCGCACTTGCTGCATCTCCGGCTGTGTAGGATATGGCCGGAGAAGTAATGATCACTACTACATTTACGGCAGTGGTAACCTTTACTCCATTTTAATTCTGCTAAAAACTCATAGCAACTTTCTTTATCAGGATAAATTTTGCTGAATTCCTCAAAATCTACTTCTGTATTCATTACACGATCTCGGGATACCTTTTCGACACTGGTTTGTAGTTGCTCGTTGTCCTGTTCGAGCAGTACGTTCATTCTTGATATTTCTTCAGCCTGCTTTTGAAGTAGTGCATTCACCTCTTCCAATGCCTGGTTCTTGCTTTCTATAATCAGTGATTTATGGTAAACTTCACGCGTACGTTCTTCAACTTTAGTCTCTAACTCCTGGTTGACGGTATCTTTCAGCTTAGCATTGATCGCCATTTGCCTGATAATTTTTTGCTGCGCTTTATCCTTTTTAAGTTTCAGCAAACGCACTTTATCTCCAATGGCAAATGACAAGAAAACCATCTCCAGCACAAAACAAAAGCTTAAGCTATAATAACTAATCGCACCAAAGTTTAACCAACTTACGCCAAGCATGATTAAAAATTTCAGTGTGAAACCTACAAACAAAAAACTATAGCCTAACACGAAGAAGCGTGCAGGTTGATAGCCATTTTTATAAATGTAAATCCCTGTAAAAAATGCTACTGCTAATGGGATAGCTTCCACAAACTTATAGCTGAAAAGAGTTTGATCGAATAGATAACAATAGGCAAAAAAGATCAATCGGGCAGCAATTATCCCAACAATCAATTGATTTAACTTGGGTGCTTTCGCTTTAACAAATAACAACTCCCTGGTAAATAATAATGCGAAAATACTTGTTGCACATAATGCAAAAGCGTAAGCTACTTGATTCCAGGCGGGCGCATTAGGCCATAAATATTGATAGGCTATCCCATCGCTACTCATTTCGAAGAAGCCCACACTGAGGTTATAAAGTACGTAATACAGATATTGCTTCTGCCGGATGGCAATAAACATAATCAAGTTATAAAAACTGAATACGAGGATCATTCCGTAAAAAATTCCGAAATAAAAGTATTCATCTAACGCGTAGGAAATGAACCATTCGGCAGTTCTAAGCACAATGATCACATCTGCTATCTGTGAGGAGCGTATTTTGAAATAGTAAGTCTGGGTTTCTTTTCCTTCATTCTGAATTGGAATTTCAAAATTTTTATGGTGGATTAAACGTTTATCAAAGGCATTGGCATCACCGAGGGTTTCTAAATTGTAGCTTTTGTCTGCTTGCGGAATATATGCAGTAATGTAATCGATTGTTTGATCAAAAAATTCCAGTATCAAAGGCTTTTCTACAGTTTCGTTGGGCTTTACTTTAATCCTGAACCAGTAAGTTTTATTTAGATTTTTAGTTTGAGGTGTGCTGGTAGCACTGGCTTTAAATTTTTGATCGAATTTTGAACTTCTAATCTCCTCAAAAGTGAACTTATTTGATGGGTCTTCCAGGACTTCAATTTCTTTGAAAGTGAAAATGTGCTGAGCAACACCA
>NZ_AJLG01000065.1 GCF_000258495.1 Pedobacter agri PB92 | reverse complement strand
CGCAGAGTATCAGCATGGACTTTATAGCTATTGTCTGAATTTTGCATGGCTGCAGCAAAAAGGAGCCGCTGAGTTTGCGGCCCTACAGGACCAAGTGGCCTTAGATCTGTCTTGGGATAATTCGGATGGAGCGCCCAGGTTATCCAGTACTGCGGATTAAGTCCCAAAAATCCAGCTTTTGGCGTAAACTTGTCCGCATCCCACTGCTTGAACACCATTCGTTCCTGCTGATGGGTGATGTGTTTGTCGGTTATCTTTTTCTGACCAATACAGGTCATTGCCAAGAGGCATAGAAATAGCAACAAATGTGATTTTTTCATCGTTAATATATTATTTTTAAATTGATGGCGGAAACATGATATTAAATGCAATTGTGGGCTTAAGCAAGTCATGTTAATTTCATTGTTTCAACAATCTTGACTTATATAAGATGTCATTGCCTAAACGCAGGTCCCGATTGATAAATCCCTGAAAAGGATTCAGTGAACGAAGAACGCCGTTTGCCTTGGCCCAGTACATCGATTTTTTCATGCTGAATACTAAAGCCCTGATTACCCGAAGTTCATGCGCTATTTTTTTAAGCAGCGCGTCACGCTTTTCAAAATCCATTAGCACATTTTCTCCCTCCTTTAATACAAAAGCTGAAACTTCGGAAAACAGGTTGATTCCCCTACCTTTTAGCTGACGGGACACATCTTCGGCGAAGAGTAGCAGATGCGGATCGGATTTGACTATTTCAATCATTTCGCTGCTTTCCATAGCAATCTCTGATGCCAGGGATCCGATCTGCCTGACCGCTATGGCGCTTTTCAGCCCTTGATCAACCTGAGTAAGCGAATAAAGGATTATGGACTGCACGGTCACTACTGCAGATAGATTTATATTGATATCCGAAAGCCTGTTATTGATGGTAGTTAAATAACTGTGATAAGTGTTCTCGGCAGCCACCCTGACCGCGCCATTTTCATTCACTATATTAAAATGTCCGCGGTCAAATACCACCCGCTGCGCTTGTGTTTTCAACTGAAATACAACAATAACAAGACATGCAAAAATTATTTTCATACAATCAGTATTTGAGTTGCCGGGATTTATTTAAGATATCGTTGACTAGTTTTTTATCGGTATTGATGAACCCGGAAAACGGGTTTAGTCCACTGGACATCTTATTCCTTGAAGAATATTGTAGCGATGTAGCTAAACCCCTGGATGCTCCTGCAATACCTTTCAGCTCTGTGAGCACATGGGAAAACAGCAGCTTACGATCACTGGGTTTCATCTGGTTGATATCCTCAAGAGAAAGGCTCAGTGCATATAAAAAATTCAGTAACGCGTAAGCCCGCTCACCCATATCGGCTTCTGAGTGAATGGCCAAAACCAAAAGGGCCGCATCATCCCTGCACATCTTGTAGATTTTTTCCTGACTTTTGGCAATATCATCCAGGAGTGGATAAGCCTCAAATCCAATTTGGGCCGCACTAATTGCGAGACTGACTGTTTTAAATCGGGAGTGGATTTGCCTGTACTTATCCTTTAACCTGGCCATCAGGGCTTTATTGGTTTCCTCGTTCGAAAATGTTACAGCCTGCTTGTCTCTGGCATCGCTCTGTTTTCCATGTTCGGACTTGCTATCCCCTACCAGTTGATGTAAAAGTTCGACATTCAGCTGAGCCCGAGCATGAAAAAAACAGGTCATCAGGATAAAAAAAAGTCCATTTTTCATTGTTTCAAGGATTTGGAATTCCTGATGATATCTTCTGCTATTCGTTTATCTATATTAATATACCCGGCGTATGGATTCAGCGAGTTTAGGATTCCGCGCTGCTTCGCCCAATACATCGTTCTGTACATTCCGTAAGCAACACCGCGAAGAATAGTAAGCTCTACCACAATTTTATTGAGCAGCTTTGCCCGTTCCCCGGAATCCATCAATGCATCCCTTCCCTCCTTTAAAACAAAGGCACTGACCTCTGCAGCCAGATTGATGGATCTGGCCTTGAATTCCCTGGCACCACCTTCGGCAAAAAGAATTAGGACGGGATCCGAAGAGGCAATATTTACAGCCTTATTTACGTCAATGACGATATCTTGGGAGATCTCATAGATATCCTTCACCGAAAGCAGCGAACGCATCACCCCTGAAACTTCTGACAGCCCTCTGTAAATGGTGGACTGCAAATCATTTACAATACCGAGTTGTCCGGTGACGGCAAGCTGTGCCCTTTGAACAAGGGTGAGGTTATCACTGGTTTTAGAAAGCCCGCTGTTCATTACCCCCGCGTGTGCGGCAGTCGCCGCGGCCGTAGTCGGGTCAACATAAATCTGCGCGGAGGCAAATTGGATGGAAAGGCCAAACAAGAAATAGATGATTATCTTCGGCATAAAAAATGGTTTAAATTGTGATTATTCGGCATTTACCTGCCTTACGAAACCAGCAAGGTCACAGCCACTGGATCTGAGGTCTGAAACGAAAGCTTCAAGCCCGGCGGGATAAGATCCGTATCTTGCCACATAAGATTCTACGGCTGTCTTTTCAGGCTTTTCCGTGGTAAAAGTGAGGTACTGGAACAGCGAAACTTCTACACCATAAACTTCTCCAGTATTGCCCCGCTTGATGTAAACTTCCTTAAATTTTCCTCTACCAGACTTATTATCCAGCGCATTGATGGTGAATATTTTTCGCTGTTCTACCTCATCTAAGGAGAGCAATTTCGCCACCTGTTCATAATTACGTCGAAACTTAGACTGGTCAAGTAAACAGATGGTATCTGAACTGGCCAGGATGGAATCCTTGATAACTGCATTTCCTAAGATGTCTCCAAGTTCCTGCGTGACAACAATAGGTTCGCCCCAGAATTTTCTCATGGTTTTATAGAGATATAGAATGTAGTTTGCCATTAGTGGTGAGGCAATTGCCTTCCACGCCTCCTCTAAAATGAGCGATTTTCTTTGACCTGTACGGTGCCTCATTTTTTGCAGAACCAGATCCATTATCACCAGGGTAACGATAGGAAAAAGCACCTTATTTTCTTTAATTGAATCGATTTCGTAGACAATAAAACGTTCAGAGAAATTAGATGCACTCGTATTTTCATTAAGCAGTCTGCCATATTCTCCCCCAATGCAAAACTTGCGGAGTACATACCGGTACTCATCCAAATCGAAGGAGACCTTTTCATCTTCCTTGATCCTGGCAATCTTCTCTAGGGAATAATGATAAAAAGAGTCAAAACTTAAAGATAGCCCGGCATTCTGGTCCCCCGAAAAAAAGTCAGCGTAGTAGGCTGAAATTACATTTGAAAAAACGGTATCCTCAATCTGCGATACACTGCCGTCAGCGCCCTTTAAAAGCAATCCGATAAGGGTTTTCAGGAAATCCTTTTTCTCCCGGTTGTATTCTTTTTCCGAAATCATGAAAGGATTCATGGTAATCGGGTTCTGCTCGGTGTAAGTATAGTACTTCCCCCCGAAATAGTTGCAAAGCCCGGAATAAGAATGCCCGACATCTACAATCACCACATCATAGTTGTAAAGCATATACTGTTCCAGCAGGGAATTCATGAAAAAGGATTTCCCTGTTCCAGAACTACCCAAAACGAACTTGGAGCGGTTGGTAATCCTGCCATTATCCATTGGCAGGTCTGCAGGATCAATTCCAACCGGGATTCCCCTGCGGTCGGTGAACCGGATCAAAAATTTCGAAGGTTCATCCCTCATCAGCCTTTCCTTATAAAACAGGCAGAGTGCAGCATCGGCAGTGGTTAGAAACCAATCATACTTTTTAAGCTCAACTGCATTCCCCGGCAAGGCGCACCTGAAAAGCTCCATCTGATTATAAGCATTTTTTGATGGGATGATCCCCTGCTTAAAAAGATTTGCTTCGATATAGTTGCAGCTGGTCTCAATATTTGCTGTCTGTGAGCAGACAATGATTGAATAATGTACATTTGCTAGAAGCTGGTTTTCCCTTGCCACATCGATGAGAAGTTTATCAATATCCTCCACGCACATCTGGTTTGCAGGATCCGGAATGCCCGAATGTCTTTTGCGTTTGAGCTTGAGTTTATTCAGCGTTATCCCTTGGGGTGGAATTTCCAAAAGCTGATTATAAATTAGGGTCTCAGCATCTGGAACAGAAGAGAGAAAGGAAAGATTGTCCATAGGAAACTCTTCCAGTCCCTTCCCATCATTGGCCAATAAATATGGGCCAATGGCTTCTGGCATATCAATGGAATCGATGTTGACCAGACTCATGCACCTGACCGAATTCACGCCGATGCCAATTCCATTATCAGCGGGCCTAAAATTATTTAACGAAAAATGCTCTGAAGAGAAATTCATCGCCATTACACGTGATACGTAGTGCTCGATGGAAGAGCGGTCCAATAGAGCTGGCGATAATGATGCACCTTTGAGTAGTTCACTGACCTTTGTAATATTGGATATAAAATCCATCAAGGCTTTTTTGTCATAGACGTATAGGGCATTTCGCTTCACCTGACGCGTGATAACCAGATATGTGCTGTGCTCGATATATTCCCTGCCTAAGAAGTGTTCATCGTACTTCTGCTGCAAGGGCTCAGTTTTAGGCTTACTTATAAATTTCTTTTTTGCGAAAACATCCTGCTTTTGAATGATGTATCCCTCTCCTAAAATCTTGATGACGTTCAGCAGCAAATGATGAAAGCCCTGATAAGCGGCCGGGTCGGCAGAAAAGATAAGCACCGGGTTTTCAATAGAAAGAATCACCGAGAAGTCACCGGCCTCGCCATAAAGAATGTTCAGCCCGCTGGTTTCCTCAATCCCGGCATAGGGCAATTTAAACTCCGATTTTCCCATAACCTCTTCTTAAATAAATTTTGTGGATGTGTATTTTTCCGGATCTGGTCTTATCGTGCAACCCGGATTTCTGTTTGGAAAAAGTGTATAATAAGCCTCCGGTAATAACGCCAAGGGTTAGAAGTCCACCGAAGTACATATTTATGAGCGCTCCGCCAAATCCTCCCAGCACCAATCCCAGGCCAAGCGAAGAGATACCATAGGCAATAAACTTGCCCTTGAAGCCGCGATAAACAAGGGGCTTCTGTAGCCCCTTATAAACTGGATACGTCCGCATAAATTCCTACACGCCAAAGAACGCCTTGATGACAACAGATACCAGCACCAAAAACAGGCAGGATCCTCCCCAGCCCATAATCTCTTTATTGATATCCTGGTCACCGGAATTCCATTTAATGTAAACGCGTACGCCTCCGATTATTCCCACCACCGCGCCAATAGCCAGCGTTAATGTAGAAACGGGATCTATATATGCGGTCAGCGAAGAAGTTGCCGCATTGATGCCTGTCGTACCGCCTCCGGTCTGTGAAAATCCGCTTTGAACTACGCTCAATAGCATAGCCAGCACAAAAAGTTTTTTACTTTTTATTGTCATAAAAAAAATTGAAAAATTAAATTATAAATATCAGAGCCCGAAAAGCCCCCGAAGAAAAATGCCCATAACGGACAAAAAGATGCAGGAAAAAAACCAGCCCATTACCTGGGCATCGATGTGATGCTTACCTGTCTGCCAGTTAGCGTAAACCCTAAGCCCACCAAGGATTCCAGAAATTGCGCCAATCACCAATACCAGATCAGAAAGTGAAAAATACCACCGGTGGACCTCGGAAGAGACTGAATAGAATTCGGAGATACCTGGCTGGGCAGCAGAAAAGTCGGCAAGTAAGCTAACAGCGATTATCATACCCTTAATAAACTCTATTAGAATCTTCATCAGAAGGTTAATAGGGTATTGCACGGGTATGCTCAATAAGGTTATTTTTTGCAAGAGAAAAAAGCTGTTTTAGACTAATCGCTCCACTTGCATTAATGGGTGCACTAGGGAAATAAGCTATGGGTTTTTCTTTTTCTCCCTCCTCTATAAGAGGCTCATCTTTCTTAATGGCGGTAATCAGTTCAGGAGTATGGGTTTCAGTAAAAAACATTTCATCCTCAGAGGGATCTCCGACTGAAACGCGCGGAGAAAGAAATAAATCAAAGAATAGATTCAGGCAATAGTAAACCAGGTAAATGATAAAAATTACCGTTAAAAAGTTAATCCAGCTCATGGGCCATTTGTTTTAGGGTTTGGGATATATAGTTATTTAACCAGGGATAAGACTTTAAAAAATGGTGCAGTGCAAATGCAATTACCCTGGTCATATCGATATTTGTTGCGACCTTGAGCTGCTTTAATTGCGCCACAGTGCGCTTATCTAAGCGGATCAGCATTTTTTCCTGTCCATCCATATTGAAATCCTGAAGCATTGAAAGAAATGCTGCTATCCTTTTAGCCTCTGTAGCCGTGACTTCGCGCTCAGGTTTTTCCATTACTTGATGAGCTGGCAAATCGTCAGCATCCTTAGTCACGTCTACTCCTCTCTGTTCTTCAAGTTTATACTTTAATTGCTCGGCTAATGATTTTATCTGACTCATGATGAAGCTCCTTTGCTCATATAAGTATTGAATATAAAATCCAGGGCAGGCATAAAAACCGGAATGAGTACTGCTGGAATATGAACTGTTCCTACACGTTGAAAATCTACCCTATCCGAAATGTTAGGAGATACGTTACCAAAACTGCTCAATACCCTATCTACCTCTTCCTTGGTTTCATATTTCACTGTGGTCTTGATCCGGTTAGGTACATACACAATTGGCGAAACCTTATTAATCTCCTTGCAGACCAGTGAAAAAAGAACTGTGCTGTCTACTGAAAACTCATCATAATTGAATGGGCAGATTATCAGTTCTGCAGAGCTGATTATTGGAATTAATAAATCATCATCCATTTTGCCGGGTAAATCGATAAGTACAAATTCTTCAGCGTTTTGTGTCAGCAGCTCAAATAAAGCCGGATAATACTTGAGGTCGGATGCGATAACCTCGTAAATAGGTTCATTCTCCAAAATCTTTGCCTTTTCAAACTTACCTGAAACTGATGCCTGATAATCCATGTCCAGCACGGTAACTTTCGCCTTTTTTATTGTGGAAAGATAATATGCCAGCAGCAGGCAAAGCGTGCTTTTACCCGCACCCCCTTTTTGGTTGCCCATTAATATAACCATATCAAAAAAATTTAACGTGTATTTATTCCTGTTTTCTTTTGCTTTTTGCGGTTTCTACCATTAATCTGTTCATCATCAATATCGTCCGCAATATCAAACCCGAAATCGAAGTCTCCGGTATAACTATCTTCCACCAATCCGGAATTAAAATCCTCATTAACCAGATGTGGCAAAACTTCCAGCAGCATATTCTCTTCAGGAAAATGTCCAGGTTGGAACGGGATATTAGAGGCTATGGATGACAGCGACTGATGAGGTGCTGTGGAAAGATCCACCGCAAATTTCGCTAGGGCCATAATTTCCCCTCCCTTGAAAACATTTTTTTTAGCATGGTCAATAACGGTGTAACCGTATGGACTTTTGTGATCCTTAAAATGAAAAACAAATTCAAGTCCAAGTCCAAAATCAGCAGAAAGTCTCTCGCTTAATTCAGAGGAGTATCCCAATATTTTTCCATGTGCACCGCCTGAATGTTTTTCCAACACTGGTAAAAGGTTAGCATTGGTTAATGGCCTGTACTTTTCAAAAATCTTTCTCAGCTGAAGCTTCCGATCTTCAGAAAAGCCCATCCCAGCTAAACTGCTATTGATCTTTGCGGTGTCCACGTCTGCAACCAGCTCACCGAATTTTGCTAGCCTATAGGTATTACCTACCAATTTTACTGAATATCCCTTAGTTTCCAGAATCATTAGATACTGTGCTGCTGTCGAAAACCGATATTCCATTGCTTCACTCACTGCTTCAGCTGCCAGTTTTTTTTCATCCTTTTCCATCAGCTGGTTCAGCACGCGGTAAGCACGAATTCTTTCGAAAGCGTCAGAAATTTTATTTCCCTGTTTATCAACTCTTGAGGAAACCATGTGGATGTGATTGTTTTCGGTGTCATTATGAAAAATAAGCATGTAGGGCTGATGGCCATAGCCCATCCCAGATAACCATTTCTCTGCCAACACCACCAGGCTTTGTTTATCCGCAGCTCTTCCCTTTGAAGAAATCATGGCATGAAACTGTGGATACACAACCCTTTTGTTCAACGCTGCGATTGAGGATAGATAGTTGATATAGTCCTGAGGTTTCAACTGAGAAAATCCGGATAACGCTTCAAATCCCGAAACTTTTAAAAGCTCACCTGTATCCTTTTCAACTTTATTGGTATTATATCTGACTGCCCTGAACGTTTTGGATTTTTGGAGGATTTTAACGATCATGGTGACCCGCTCAGCCGGCGCAAAAGCGTTCTGAGCTCTTTTTCTATTTCCCTGAAATGTTGGATATATCCTGAAAAAAGTTCATTGAACCTGACTACAGTTTCTGCATTTAGCATTCCACGCTTATTTAAAAAATTAGCATGCCTGGCAAGTTGATTGATATTATTTCCTGACCGGCCGAGTTCAGCTCCCAGACGATCAAGTAAGCCTATCACCTGATGCGTATTCACTTTGACCTTTAACGAACCAGGCTTGAAAACCATCAACCGCACGTAATCGCTTTCCTTCAGCGAAAGGAATTTCCATTGACTTTTGACTATATTATACTCATCCTCAGTTACCCTTGCTTTGATATGCTTTATTCTTTTACCCTCAAGCTTGAATGGTCTCCCGTTGGTTTTTTCTGCGCTCATAAACATTAATTTGATCCTCCAAAAAGAAAACGAGTTGCGAGTTTTTTTCATCCCGCCGCCAAACCTGGCAAAAAAAGGCGGGCAAGTTGAAGGGTTATTGTGTAACAAAAACACAACTTGCAGGTTAAAAAACGAAAGGGTTGGAACATGTCAGATGCGGATTTTAAGTATTCAGTTGTACGCAAAATAGTTCCTGATTATTTTACGGCTAAAAAAGAAATTGAAGGGCTGCGATTAACTACTGATGTAAGGATTTGGTTCTTATTAACATTTAGCTGGATATATAACAAATTCGATAGTTGTTAATGCAATTCATTCGATATGTAAATAGCCTGATCTTTACCTATCGGGCCATACAGACATGCTGATATTTATCAAGTAAGCTATTCAGCGATATGATTATGGGCATATGTAGAAATATTTCTATGCGTTTATATTTTTATGGGCATACTGCAATAGCTATATATATTATCTTTCCAAACCATTGCCTAAATTTAATGAGACTGGTTTATCCAATGCTATTTTTGAAGACTTTATTGAAAAGACTATTTTTTCATTATAATCTTTAAATGCATCATACTTAAAGGAACAGTCAATACTCCCGGAGACCTCTGTGGTAAATGCTTTCGCTCCAGCGATTCCTGCTTTATCATTATCAAAATAGATTTCACTGCAGGCAAATTGCTTGGCCCGGGCGATAGCAGAAGAAAGAAAGGAAAGTGAATTCAAGACCAGCACAGAAGCTGGATCATTTCTATTTTCAATTTTCCAGCTTAAAAAGTCATAGCAGCCTTCAAAAACGGCCAGCTTATATGCAGATCCCGGGAAATAACTCATTCCCTTATGACCTAAACAACCTTTAAAATATTTATTTCGCACTTCCCAGCCGCCATTTTCATTAGGCCACCCAGAGGCAGAAAAATCCCTTTGTTTATTTTTATTATCCAATACCATGTAGTCGATCTGGTACAAAAAGCCGGCAGCCACTTTATCTACCCCGCGAGATAATAAATAAGACTTAAGACCATTGTGGGCGATCAATTCAGAAACTAAATTGATCTCATAACTGGCTTCTCTGGAAGTGTGGTTCCGCAACGGAACCTGACCCTTGAAATCTCTGGAATTGTCTATCGCGACATTCGCATGTTCAACAATTTTATGGAGTACTTCGTGAAAGGTAGCGGGATACCAGTAAGCGAGTCCAAAGTCAATGACACTGCCGCTCTTAATACCTGATACACCGGCGCCCCCATGGTCAAACCATACCCCAAGCTTTTCATTTACACACAGGGATGCGGTATATTCTTCTCTAAGCATACTCAGGAAAAAATGCTCATTACCGGAAACCTTCTGTGGCATAAACCCTAGATTGCCAAGTAGAGTTAATAAGGAAACCTTTTCCTTAATTTCATTTACATTTAGAAAATCTGACATATTTTTTAGGATTAATAGTTTGGAAAAGAAAAAAGGGCCTGCGCCCTTTTCAAATTAGCGCCCCAAAACATTGGACACTTACATCTATAATATTTCGGAACTACTCACGTCAGTTTCTACAAACCGGGATTTCCCCTGCCCCTGTGCGTTCGTATATTGATATCATCTCAACTTCACAGGATTTTCCACTTTCCATGGAATAATGCTTCGTTCCAGTACGTCAAAGAGCAGCAACTTAAGTATATCCGACTATTAGCAAAATTGCGCTGCGAATCATGGATTAGTATAATCCAGTTCGCTGCATTTATAACCACTTAGCGAATACTGTTGCATTTTTTGATGTTCAAACTTAAGCCGGGGAATAGCTGAAAGGAACTTTTGAGCTGGAATGAACCATAATGGACTGATTTAATCCGTTATGGACTATCCCAAAGGCCCATTTTTCGACTCTGAAGGCCATATGGAGATGTAAACGGGCTATTAGGCAAAGGACTAAAATAGCCCAGAAAAGCTCAACATTTACCAATGCAAGGCAGGTGGTAAATGATGAGCGGGCTGATCAATAATCCTTCAGTTAGAAGATGTGATCTTTAAGAAAACATGGTGTGGTGAAACACCGAAGACAATGATGTAATAAAGCATTCAAAATCTTCTTCGAAGATTATGATAGAACTCCTGTTATAGCTGCCATCTACAGATTGATCGCTTCTGGTGATTTTTAGATATAAATTTCCTTTAGCGGTACGTTTCATATCAATAAAAAAATGGCGTTCCCGGTTGGAAAAAGACTCAGAATAAATGTTTTTCGATTCCATAAAAATAAATTAATTATGAATGGGCTCAGATTCTGCCTCGTCTTTTACTCTCTTCAAACTCTGTTAAAAGTTCGTTCCTGAAATACCGGTCCCCACCAGGCATTTTAATTGGCCTGAGTGTGCCGTCCTTGACTTTTCTTTTATATGTGCTCTCGCTGATGCCAAGAAAATCCTTAACCTGCTGACGGGTCATGAGGTTTTCTACTGCATTATTGGAGGATGGAAAGGATAAATGTAGGTTACGAATAATGAGATAGATCTTATAAAGAAGTTCTATTAAGGTATCGATCTTTTTCATGAACTAAAATCCAGAGGTGAACGAATCTCATCGAATACAGTAAAAGTGGTTGGCAGACTTAGCCGGCATTCACAGAATACCGCATACAATGATTTAACTTAACCCGGAAGGCATGATCGATAACGCTAAAATAAAAATTTCATTTACATTTCCCAAATAATTTGAGCTACTGTGAAACAATGGTGTTTTTACCGTTTCCACCAGAGCGAAACAGTGAAAACTTATATTTGAAATCCATATAGCGGTCCCGGCTAATGATTCTCGTCGCATGAGGATTGATTCCGCTATACAGACTGAGTAAACCTTCTTTGCGCTCCCTGCGGTGATGTTCTATGACATCAAAAGCATATATAACCCCACGGTTGGTACGGAAAAAACGCTGCGGATCCAGAATCTGTTCCAGGTCATTCATTTTATAATCCATATTAAAGATGCTGTTATCTTTGAGGTAAATATATCCGGTAAGCGATTCGCATTTGAGGCAGGCAATCTTATCAAATTGGATAATTTCGATTTTATTCCCCAGTCTTCCTCTCAGCGCTTCAACTTTATTCACCTTATTAATGAGCTCCTCTTCCTCTCCTGCTGCATATTCATCTCCTGAGGGATTTTTAGTTGAAAGAAAACGGCTCAAACTTAAAGTTCCGGGCGATGTAGCTTCAAGCCAGTACAAAAAGTTCATGACCATTAACAACCACTTTACCTTAGGAAATTCTATCAGCATGTATCCGCTATCTTCAAAATCATAATTAAAAAGGTAAAAAAACCCTTTGACTAACCATATATCGATATATAATAGCATGATGACGCCAAGAACGATTTGCAGGAGCAACCTTCTTACTGGAGCGTATTTCCATGCAAGTCTTTTATCGAGCAAGAGGGTAATATGATGCAGGGATTCCAAAAGAAACATGGCAATAGTGAAACTGAAGACCAGGGTGACATAGAAGTTTTTCTGTTGAATGACCTGAATGATTGGCTTAACCTGTCCATCAAGAATGATGTAATTGGCAACCATTAATGCCATTAGCATTCTAAAGTATACTGAAAAATAAGGATTTCTTGGAATTCGTTCGTCTGCATTCATTTTCGAGGATCGTCATAGATAAGTACACAAAATAGGAATAAATAAAAAAAAAGGCTAATTAGTAGCTAAAAGAACGTGTAAAGAAATCATTGCAGGTCCGCTCAAATAGAAAGATGGTCTGGTAAGGAGTTAAGAAGGTCTGTTTGAAATTCCGAACCGACTATACCGTTTTATTTGACATTTGGGGCTCCTAAATTTGGGCTACCAGCCTTACAAAAGGCAACTCATTTAACCTAAACATCATGGAAAAATTACCATTCAGTCCTCAAGGGGTACAGGATCTGCTATCTCAGATTTATGCCCTCCCACAAGCGCAATTGCGGCAGGAAGCTGCAGCCGCATCTGCAAATTTTCGTTTATGGCTCAGCGAAAATTTCGAGTTAACCACCACTCAGCTTGCTTACCTGGAAAGCATTGACAACGCTTTTATCGCAATTGCAGCAGCAGAAGTAAATTTCTTTATCACAGGCAGGCTTCCAATTATTTTGATAAAGGAAGAGCAGCCCTTAGTTACTGGAAAAGATGAACCCGGTGACCGCGGAAAACTGATAGACCTTGACAAAGTTCAAAAAGGAAGGTTTAGTAGCGAAGATGGGTATTCACTTGCCTATTCTCTGATCTTCAAGATCAGTTATCAAAGCAACTAACAGAGAAATCCTGCCGGAAAGGTCATGGTCGATTATCCCGGAACCGGCAGGATTTACTTATCATAACGCGCTAACAATGGCTGATTTAGAATTATTACTGGCTTATTTTAAAAACTTTTATCCCCTGTCAGAAGGGCTATGCAGATACCTCTCGGGGTGCATCAAAGAAATTACCTACGAAAAAAACCATGTCTTGCAGACGGGTGTTGAAGCTACAAACCAAATGTGGTTTATTGCCAAGGGTGCAGTTAAGGTAAGTCGATTAAACTCGGATGACAATTTTGGCCAAGTAACGGTATGGTTTTTCAAAACCAACGAGGTAATTGTCTCATTGCATGATTCTTATATCACTGATTCCTGGGAGTATTCCCTTACAACCACATCAAGGTGCCGAATGATCAGCATTTCTCCATTTGATCTGCAGCAACTCAGCCTGTTATTTCCTGAATTTGATCGGATCAGGAAACAAATCCTGGAATCGATAATTATATCGGTCGCTAAACATCTGGAACTTGTTCAGCACTGTAATGCTTTCCAGCGTTATGAACAGGTAAGCAAAAACGACCCATCTTTGTTTGGCCAGGCAAGTCTGAAGGACATTGCCTCCTACCTGGGTATGTCAATGAGTACGCTCAAAAAATTGCGTTATCCAGGTAAGAACACAGGGAAGAAAAACCTTAAGGATAAATGATAACGATTTGGAGTGGATCAAATAAATACCGGGACACCTCTATGCCATTACTGACTTGGATATTGCAATGATTTCTGAGTAGTTGTAACTATGGCATTTTGATAGGAAAGTGGAGCTCGGGTAGTATTGAAAAAAATACCGCTTTAATTTCACAGAAATCTCCTGATAATCCCGGTCCCACCTGAATTCGACCTTTACAGACTTGAAGGAGCTGAAAAATTAATTCAGCCTCAAAATTATCTACTGCGACTATATCTATAGGTGTATAGACTTATAACCGTTAATATGAGAACACTACCTTTCCATTCCGAATAGTTCGTAATAGGGTAAAGCGCAGTGTGCACTTTATGATCAATGCTAAAAATATTAAAGAACCTTAAATATTTCAAAATAGGTATTTTTCTGACCAGTACTGCCAAACAAACTTAAGTTAAATTAGCATAGGCATTTCAAAGTAAAAAGCGATAATGTTATTCAGCTCGAGGAGTAAATTGGAAAATTTGATTTCGATTAAATCTGGCGGCCTGTTTAAAATCCAGGACTTTGTTTTTGAATCCGTTTATTGCATCACTTCCGAGCGAGCGGTGTCGCCAGGTAAAAAAAGAAATAAGCATTCAACATATATCTCATGAAGGAAAATCTGATTGAAACGTTAAAGAATATGCGTATGGCAGAACCACATCACCTGGAGGAGCTAATACATGCATTTATACCTAAAAGCTTTGAAAAAGGATTGCTTTTGAGCACCCCTGAATATTCTTTCCCTGTTTTGTATTATATTGAAAAAGGCCTTGCAAGAGGCTATTTTGATTCCGGGGACAATCAACATACGGCATGGATACTCGAAGAGGGTTTCATTTTACCATCAGCAGGCTATTTCCATGACGCGGATTCAATTGAGTATATCAGCTTTTTAGAGCACAGCACAGGTTATGCATTGAACCTGAATAAAGCTGATGAATTAGGCCGCGAGAATCCTGTGGTCTACCGGATCTTACTTGAGATTTATGAGCAAGGCCTTCACCAGTCAAAAGAGCGGGAACTGATGCTTAGAATAACCCATGCAGCGGATAGGTATCTCTATTTCATGCAAAGCCATCCAAAGCTCGTGCACCTACCCATACATAATATACTTGCATCTTTGCTGAATATTCAGGCTAAATATCTATACAAGATAAAACAATACTACCGCCGCAAGTAAAAACCAAAATTAAATCCGGCTATACCGAGTCATGAAATTCATATTCAGCACGTCATAAAAAGCGATTAAAAATTACCAAATGCAGGTATAGACTTACTTTGGATGAGTCCCGAACTTTAATCTGCAATCAGATAAAGCTATGGAAACTCCATCCGACATTTCGATAAAAACTTTCAAAAGGTGCCGAATTAAAAGCAGTCCTCCTTGCAGATTTGCCAATAACATTGGTTTGTTCCTACTGATATCATTATGGTTTTATACCGTCATTGCAAAGTTTGCTGATCTGAGGCTTTTTCAAAATCAGATGCAGCAGATGCCTTTTAATCACTCAATAAAACTGATGATCACCTACACCGTACCCGCATTGGAAACGATTACCATGCTGCTATTGATCCTTGGCAAAAGATTTTCAGGCTTAGTGTTGTCCCTATTGCTGCTACTAAGTTTCACCATCTACATTATTCTTGTATTATCGCATTTTTTCCCAAAAACCCCATGCAGCTGTGGCGGGCTAATTTCTACCATGAGCTGGAAAATGCATTTCTGGTTTAACCTGATGTTTATTGTAATAAATGTTTACTGTCTCATTTACATTCAAAGGAAAGGAGGTAGCCAGGCACAGCAGAGATAAATCAAGTTCACGGATGATAAACCCGGAAGAATTTTGGCCGCTGCTGTTTATCCAGTTTGCAGCGCGCAACCTATAATTTTAAACTAAACTTTTTCATCTGCTTTTTCAACCGTAACAAAGCAGAAAATTATATGTTAAGAAAACATATTTTAAGCCTTGCAGCCCTTGTATTCGGGTTCGGCTTATTCATTACACAAAGCGCTTTTACTCCCTCAAACGCCATGAATGAAAAGCGGGCAAAGCTCACCTTCCATTATGATGGCCCTCAACCAATGACCAGGGCAGATGTGGAAACAGAAAGCAACTGGGTGTACGGTGAGGAAAGCTGTCCGGAAGGAAACTATGCCGCCTGTGCAATTCAGATCGAAAGCACTTTTGTGGATAATCCAAGCAGCGCTAATCCTACGCTTAAAACCAGTGCCAACATTACTGCGGGTCCGAATCCAAGTGATGTCTACGTATCTGGTTCGGCAGATAACACCAATGTTATCCTGAACAGAGCTGAATAGGTCCAGACATGGGGAAAGCAAAACCGCTTTCCCCTGTTTTGATAAGTTTGAAATAATCAATACCACCCCCACATTGCTTATTAATTCTGTGGAATTCCGGATTGTTCTATAATGTCATTTGGAATTGGCAGCGCGTAATATGCAGCATTTGGTTGCAGGGTGATCAGCTGCCCGTTTATCTTTCGATAGATTGTAATATTTGCACCTTCCCTATTATAACGTTTAAGGTCCATCCATCTTAAGCCACGCATAAGCAATTCTTTCCTCCGCTCTGTCCTTACTTTTTCCAATGCTTCAGCTTTCGTAGAAGCCGTTATTGGCGAAAAAGGTACTGACTTATTCCACCTTTTTTTAAGCAATTCGTTCAAATCATTCATTGCCATATCCACTTCCCCGACATAGGCGTTTGACTCTGCGCGTATAAGGTAGAGCTCGTCAGTAGCAAGGCCGGAAAAGAATATTCCAGAGCTTCCGGTGTAACTGCCTTTGAACTGCGCGTATCCAGATATAAAATTAAAAAACACATTTCTTCTCAGGTCAGCAGGAAGGTAGGAAGCCATCAGGTTTGTATCAATGCGGGCACGGGTAATCCCATGCGCAATTGTGGACAAACCCTGTTCTGCATAAAAAATGGTTTCCGAATTGAGTTTGCGAACCGAGACGGAGGTGCTGGCAGGTACTATCGACGGATCAGCATTGTAGTCCATCAAAGTCTGGTTGAATTTTAAAGCCTCATTCGCAGCTATCCTAGCCAGCTCATATTTGCCCATGTATAAATATGCACGGGCAAGCAGCGCATGTACGGCACCCTTTGAAGGCCTCATTTTGTGCAGCGGATAATCAGGGAGTAAAGGGATGCTGGCCTCCAGGTCTGAGATTAGCTGAACAAAGGTTTCCCGAACAGTACTCCTGGTTGAGGGAATGTTGAAATCCGATGCCGTCCGAAGAACTATACCCATATCCCTTTCTGCGGTAGATTCATTATAAACTTTGCCGTACTGTATAACCAGGTTTAAAAAATGGAAGGAGCGGTAAAATAAAGCAGAACCTTTAACATTATCCCAGCTTTGTGCATTCGAGGAATTCCGCTCAACTTTTTGCAAAAGCTCCAGGGATAGGTTGGCATTAAATATGGCCTGGTATGCCAGATTCCAGTCATTACCCCATCGGATGTCCTCGGGAGCCCATCGGTAAAGGGATTGGGTGAACAGTGACAATGTGCCATAGCTTGCAGGCAATATAAAATAATCATCTGCCGAGGATTCCCCCAGTGCAGGCGTCGTCCTTAGATTTATTTTTTCCCCGTCATCCAAAATGCCTTGAATATCCTTAAGGTTATGAGGGGTGACAAGTTTTGAATTTGATTTGAGCTCCAGGTATTTTTTGCAGCCACAGCAAGCAAAAATGCACAACACAAGCAATAGTTTACTAAAGTAATTTTTCATAGCGATTGGTTTTTGGGTTTAAAAGCCTCCACGAAGTCCGAACAACAAATACTTCGGTGGGGTAAGAGAACTAACATAATCGGGATCGATTCTTTCCCTGCTGGCCTTCCAGATGATCCCTAAGTTCTGTAGACCTGCATAACACTCTATATTTTTCAGCCCCAGACTGCGCAACTTTCCACTGAATTTATAATTGAGGTTCAGGTAATCAAGTCTGATGTTATCTGCTTTGATGATATTAATCTCCGAATTGGTATAAATTCCATCCCTGGCAGCATTTACCGGATAGGTAAATGAGGGCACGTTGGTGGATTGTTCATCACCGGGCTTCTGCCACCTCGCCTGGTAATCACCATTCCCCCTCCCATTTAGTACCAGCGATGCATAGGATATACCCTCCCTGCGGGCATAGTATCCTGCCTTGTAAGAAAAATTTACCGAAAGGCTAAATTGCTTAAGCCTGAAGGTGTTGATAAATGAGCCGTAATAAAGGGGTACTGCAGAACCAATGAAGGTGAGGTTCGTCCCTGTGGTGTTTGCTTCCCGCACTATGGCGTTATAATCTATACTTGGCTGTCCGTTCAGATACCCCATTGGATTTCCCGAGTTGTCCAGACCTGCCCACCTGTAGGCTGCCACTGCATACAGCGGCAGACCAACCACCGGGGTGATGGTATTGCTGCCACCTATTAAGGTAAACAGTCCCGAGTTACCTGGACTATAATATTTTACGGTTTTAGACTGATTATAATTAAAAAACAGGTCTGTTGTCCAGGTGAAGCTTCCTGCAATGAGATTGATGCTATGCAAATCCGCTTCAAACCCTGAACCCTTCATATCGGCGACATTTCTGATGAGCGTGCTGGATCCTCCCCATGCGGTATAATCATATAATGCTGGTCCATATAAATCAGAACCCCGTTTACTAAAATAGGATACTGTGCCCGTCAGCCTATCATTTTTAAAACTGAAGTCTGCGCCTATGCTGAGCTGCGAGAGCTGCTCCCAGCGAAGACTGGGATTATTGATGGAGGCAATTCTGGTATAAGGTAATAAGGAGGTATTGTTTACGCTATATGCGCCAATAGCAGATGCCGTCCGGGTAACGTCAACATTTCCACTATATCCAAAGCTGGCCTTAAGCTTCAGTCTGGGCATCCAGTCTACCTTATAAAAGTCTTCGCCCGATACCAGCCAACCCAGTCCTGCAGACCAGAGCGGTTTCCATTTATCATTTGTACTGGCACCGAATATGTTTGAGCCATCTGAGCGGACACTGGCTGATAGCGAATACTTATCCCAATAGGTATAGGATGCATTGGCATATCTGCTGATAAAACGGTATTGGGTATTATCCAGTGCGTTGCCGGATAATATTTTAGTTAAATTTGAGGTAATTGGATGCTCATAATAATTTACAAAGTCAACATCCGTATAACTAAGGGGGTCAGCGTAATATCCATAACGTATAGTGGCGTTACTTTGGGCATGATTATCTCTCATTTCCAGTCCGGCGATGGCATTAATTTTATGCCTACCGAAACGCTTATCGAGGTCCAGCTGTCCACGCAGTGTATAGCTACTAGACCAAATCTGATTTAAAAAGTTTGTCCCCCCCTGAGGGATATTGTAAGTTACAATACCTGTAGTACGGTTTAAGCGGCTGAACGAATTCACCGCATTGCGGGCTGCGTAACTGAATTCATCGCTGGTAGAATTGATTTTATCATTCTGCCGCTGATATTGATAAGCAACGGTTGCATTCAGAAAACTTAGTATTTTATAGGAAAGTGCGCCACTAAAGAATATTTCCTCCCTGCTGGTTTTAGAAATACTATGCTGATAATCTGTTGCCGGATAATATTTCCAGTCCAGGAATTTTCCTGTCCCGGCGGTATCGGTATAAACTGACCTGTAAGTCAAATCCAGGGAAGCAGGGGAGCCATCGGCATTTCGGAAAGATAAATAAGGTACATCTCTTCCCCCGGTGTTAAGGGATCCATAGCTTGGGCGTCCTGATGCTGAATTAAGCGTCGTAAAATAAACTTTTGTATTTAAACTCAGCCTGTCATTAAGGCGGATAGTATTTGAGAAATTGATATTGATTTTATCTGAAGCGACATAAGTTTCGCTGCGGGTATTGTCAAAACTTGCTGAAAGCAGGTAGGATGCGTTTTGTGATCCGCCGGTGATTCCAAAGCTGTATTGAGCGGTAATGGCGTTTCTGTAAAACTCATCCAGGTAAGACTTACGGCTATCGGTTTGCTTAAGTGCTGAAATGGCAGCGTCAGCTTGCGAGGCAGTAATGGTTCCTGAGCGGCGTTTCAGGAATAACTCCACAGCAGGAGAAAGCGCAAGATAAGGGGTGCTTGAAATCCTGGAATCATAGTATCCCCTGTCAAATAAAGACTTTTCAAAGTCAATGTAATCTGATGAAGACATGTTGGGCTGGAGATATAAATCCGGCAGTGACCTGACCAGGAACGACCCTGCGAAATTAACTTCAAGCTTTTGATTAAATTTTCCTTTTTTACTGGTGAGCACGATTACGCCGTTACCTGCCCTCGCCCCCCATATGGAAGCAGCTGAGGCATCTTTTAAAATGGAGACCTGTTCGATGTCATTGGGGTTGATGTTATTGATGTCCCCTTCATAGATGAACCCATCCAAAACTATCAGTGGATCCAGCGGACCGTTAAAAGTTCCAAGGCCGCGAACACTCAGGCCAGTTTTATTCATCACGTTTCCAATGCTCTTACCTACATTATTTACAATGCCTGAAGACTGGCCTAACAGGCGCTCTAAAATATTGGAGCCTCCCCTCGCATTAAGCTGAGCGGAAGAAATCACAGAAACGCTACCATTGATTTCATTGGCCTTCTGTAACTGATAGCCCGTATTTATCTCTACATCCGCCAGCTCGAAAGCAGCGGCGTTCATGCTGATATTAAACGACTCTTTTCCAGTCAGAATGGCAAAGACCTGCCTTTTATATCCCAAAGCAGAAATGGTAAGGGTATCGGGTAAACGCTTGATTGCAATGGAAAATCTGCCATTGGCACCAGGGCGGGTACTTCCATTGTACTTGGTAGAGATATTAACAACAATAGTTGAATCAGCCATTTCAATACTGCCTTTTACTATTGATTGGCCACCCTGCTGTGCTGAAACACTCAGGACCGATAAGAGCATCAAAAGTAAACCTGTTGTTATCAGCAGGATATTCCATCTTTTGGTATAAATACCAGCGTTTGTTGATCTCATGGCTATTGGGTCTTAGGCGTTAATGATAAAGACTTACCGGAGATGAATCTCGAAATATTTTCTTTGCTAAACTGGGTGTGGTCGGTCAGGGCTTTGACCTTGCCGTCAGCACCGATCCACACGTAGTGGGGAACTACGCGGAAATAAAAATATTTCCGGTATAAGTCACTCCTTAGTGTTAGCGGACTAAAGAAGTTTTGATGATCCGTTAAAAACTGTCTGATAAATTTCTGCTCTTTATCATAGCCAGTCCTACTTATACTGGCATTCATCATGATGACTTTTAAATCTCTATTATTTTCGCGGTGAATGCTATCAAGTATAGGCATGTTTTTGAGACAAGGCGCACACCAGGAGGTCCAAAAATCGAGGATGATGGCTTTATCCTTAAAGTCTGCTAGCGATATTGTGTTTTCACCAATAACTGATACAGCCGTTAGCTGCTCTCTCCAGATTAGTGAAGGAACCTTATCCCCAACTGATAGTGACACCGGGTATTTGTCCTGTGCGAACACCTTACCGCAGCAAAGGCAAACTATAAGTGTTGTCAAGGCACATAAGGAAAGTGTTATAAATAAGCTTTGGATGAGCGGCCATAGTAAAAGCTTTAAGATGGTAATGTTTGATTTTTTCATGAATTCAGTTAGTTGGTTTGGTAAAAAGAAAAAAGACAGGGCAGGCCATTATTAAAGAACCTATTCTCATTTAACCATTTTAGGTTACCTGCCCTGATTGGAATTAATCAAACGGGATTCTTGGGCTTTAAAGCGTAAATCCTATCGAATGGATAGCGGTCATTTAAGCTCATGGTTTCTACTGGTTTATATTTGGTGTTAAAAAAAAACAGGCAAAAACCAGCCCCTTCCACATAAAAAATCATATGGACACGGCAAACCGTATTTGTTTTTAGGAAAAGTTTAGCTACCTTGGAAGTGCGAATAACCAATGTACTGTACCTTATTGCCTAAAAGCAATAAAGGGCTGGTACCAAGCTAATTTAACCCGCGGGGACTTTGTGTGCTCTCTAATCACACTGGCCCCTGCTCATTTTGGGCAATTTTTTAACTTGGAAATTCCGGCACGCACTACGATGGCGAACAGATAACGTTCTTTATAAGAAGTTTAAAGGAATAGCCATAACATACCTCCTGAAGGTGTCGGTAACTGGCGGTGATTAATTTTTTCGTTCTCATAAACTTAAATATTTATGTTAACGATGTAACTCAGCAAAGCAGGTAAACAACCAAAATAGCAGTAAACCAATAGGGCGAGCCTCAAAGCTTTGACAGAGGTACCGCTAAGAACCATGCTTAACCGAAGTTAAGTTCCCCAAAACTGAATGAGACCCGCCCTATTGGATAATATCACAAAGATACAAAATCCAATAGAAAGCGAGCTCACGATCATCTCATAGGGAAAATTAGCGGTTTTCTGTTATGAGTGACACCGTAATTTGGCATGCTTATGATCATGCTACTATTATCGCTATCAAACTAATTATTAATCAAATATAAGTAAAACTGGAGTTATAATCAAATTTTTTATAAATTATATTGAAGAAGTTAAATAATATAAAAGGTCAATTAAAAACGACAAAATTACGAGTTGCAACACTTGCCCTTGTATTGGATATTGATGACACAACATTAAGTAAGTGGAATTCTAATATTGTACAACCTAGTTTGAATAGAATTGATGAAATAGGCCAAATTTTGGAAGTCGACAATAAAGATTTATTAACTTCCCAAAACAGAGATATTAAAGGGATTGCTGATGCATTGCAGTTTGAATATAATAGATTGATAGATGTAGGTCTAACAAAAAAAATAACAATTACTGACAACGAAGGAAATAACAAACAAGTTAATAACCCTATAATGGTTAAAGCTTTAAAGGAATTTGTCGAAAAATTCGGAAAATAGATAGAGATAATTTGCTGATTAAATAGAGAGACACATCTTAAAGATATTTATTAGATAATATCGAGGCAGAAAGATTGTTTGAACTTTATATAATCTACTCAATAAGCTAAAATCGAAAATTTCCAAGGTAATCTAAACGTCAATTTATTAAAAACGGTTCAGGACGGGTTACAACTTACGGGGCAATTGCTAAATGCTTAGGCACTGCCGGCTCATCACGGCTCGTCGGCATCGCAATGAACCATTCCCATCTGACCCATCGCGACATTCCGGCTCATCGGGTGGTTAACTGAAATGGCCAATTAACAGGAAGGCATCATTTTACTGGAGAATACAGCATGGAAGAACTTTTGGCTAACGAAGGAATTAAGACCAGGAATTCAAGTATCGTGGATTTTAGTAGATTGTTCTGGGACCCCAGAGAATGGATATAAAACAAATGAGTATTCCCTCATGTTTTTTAGGTATGGATGATAAAAGAAAACAGGATGGTCGTGACGATGCTAAAGTAGATTTGAACGATCCAAACGAAGTGAGTTATGCAGCACAACAGGCAGGCGTATCGGTTAGCGAATACAGGCAGTATGCAAAAGACTGTGGATCATCTTCCCGAAAAGCTATTGCAGATTACATCGCACAACATAAGAATTAATGCCTCGCCGAAAACGCATAGATATAGTACTCGATGGATTACCAAAATTACTCGGAGGGGAAGTGTATGCAGAATCGCCTGGGTTCGTTTGCGTACAGCCTGATGATGTGCACCAATGCGTAGTTGGACGGGGCAGCTCGGTTGCTCAGGCGGTAGAAAACTAGGATGCTAAACTTCAGGCACGTTTAAGAAATGCCGGTGAGGATGATCCGTGGTGATATTTGTAAAAGGTTTGCTTAACAAACAATCCTATGTCAGGGAAGAACAGCTAAAAAGCTTTGCCGGGAAATCAAGGGAAGAAAACATTGCCGAATTCGAAACACAGTTTTACGCCAGCAGGAAGCGAAGGAATTAAAAATGAAAATATCTATAAACAATCTGAAAAGATATTGGTTCTAATACTATCATTTACCTTTTGATATACATACTTAGTTTGGTTAGAAAGCCTTCAAGAATTTGAAGGCTTTTTTAGTTTCAACCTATCCGCTTCTTTGATATAAGACTCTTGTCTTTTTGTAACCTGGATTTTCTTGTCCTCTCTTAGCCGAAAGATGAATTGGACAATGTTCCTGAATTTAGAAATATCCACCTTTGAAACGATACCATTATTTCCATGCGCGTATAATACATAGTCACCAACCTCTATAAGATAGAGTTGTTTTAATTTTGAGTTCTGTTCGATTTTCATAAAACTTTTCGGAAAAGGTAAGTCTGATCTTCTGAAATTTGTCTCTAGTATAAAGGGATCGACAATTAAAAATATAGAATACATAGGTATATTGTTCAACATCATAAAGACGTTACAATCCGCATAATCGAGCCAATACCGGAAACCACCACTCTTATTTTAAATTCCATATCTAAAACCGTGGGAAACAAGTGACGCGGTATTTTTGCTTTTGGTTTTAATCAGCATTTTTTTCGAATCGTTAATACTTTATTTTGATTGAGGTTCACTCTGATAGCGATTTCTTCATTTGTAAAACCTTCAGCTAATAATCCCAGGATCTCAAGATCCAAATCATCCAGGCCTAAAATAGAATGTTTGGAGGCACTGTTTATAAACATCCACAAATATAAAGATCATTCAATAAACTGTTTTATTTGAATGCCTAAACAAACATTTTAGGCTAAAAATGTTACTTTCGTCAATATAATTTATAGAGCTGGATTGATCTTAAACATGGGATTATGCTTATGCGTCTAAATTACCAAAGCGCCGTTGAAAAGTGCAGCAAAGTCTCCAGAATTTTCTTTCATTTTAGGCGATATATACCGCAGTAGATATTTTACTAAGTAATAGAGATACCACTTCCAGATCTGAAGGTTTAATAATGGCCAATCAATTGGTTAGGGTATTCAGTGCGCATTTTTGCTGTTAGAAGTCAGCATGTTAATAGAAGATCTATAATAAATCTTGGGATAATCCTCACGATAACGAGAAGAGTTAGTTAGTGAATATTATCATAATAATTAAAGTAGAGTAAAATAAAAAAAAACTTCCAAAGAAAACCTTAATTGATAAATGATATGATCTGTTGCTTATACTAAATGAATGATCAGACTTATCTCCTTCTCTCGGAAATTTGAACATGCGCATATGTATCAAATACACTACATAGAAAAATAAGAATGATGCGATGAATGATATTGACTTATGCATTGACAGTCTAATCCGAATATCCGTAAAGATGTATATAAGGGATAAACAAGTTCCAATTATAAAAACATAACAAAGCGCGCAAGCGCTTGAGGCGATAAAAGGTAGTATCCGACTATAACCATCCTTTTTTAAAAAGTAGTTATAAAAAGATTTATAGAACAATACAAAATGTGAATTCTCCATTCTTGTGAGTACCTCTTGGCTAATTTAATAAATATTTGCTTTAGCTCGTTTGTGCAAACTGAATTCCTTTCTGGAAACGCCATTTAAGTTGTTGAGTTAAATCGAATATATGATCCAGCAATAGTTTCATCAACTAGTAAGAAGTCTGATTGTTTTTTGTTATTTTTCATAAGAGTATTTTAGATGTGTTTTGCTCGTAAGCAATGTGTTCAAAAAAACAATGTAAGTAAAGAATTTATGTTTTTCTTTTTTAAGAATGGAGGTACAGCAAAATCTAATATATGCAATCTATCCTTATATGTTTTTTTTGCTTTAGTTTGTGTAACATAAATTGCAGATCAGTGAACAATAAAAAGTAATTTAAGGTATTTTCGTTTTTCATATCATTTCATTTAACCTCAATTTTATTTTTGACAAGGCCATTGGGATCAAAATTCTATTTAAAAGATTTTTTTTGTAGTGGTTCGTTGGAAATCGAGGGAATAACGGCATATGATTCTTCAGCGGATAATGAGGGATGGCTGTAAGAAGTGTTTGAACAATCATGGTAATATCCACATCTATGAGAACTTCGTT
>NZ_AJLG01000064.1 GCF_000258495.1 Pedobacter agri PB92 | reverse complement strand
ACGTACACACTTCTTCTATCCGGAGTTGTTGGCAAAACAATTTTACCAATAATATTCGGGCCAGTTAATTTAACGGTACGTGCTTTTATAACTTCAGGCTCATTGCTTGCTGGTTTAACTTCAGCAGGTTTTTCTTCTGCTTTAGGTTGCTCAACTGGTTTAGCTGGCTCTGCTGCTTTCGCGGCAGGAGTTGCTGGCTCAGTCGGCGCAGGCGGAGTTACTGGTGTCTCTTCTTTTTTAACCTCAACTGGTTTTTCTTCAGCTTTTGGCTGCTCAACTGGTTTAGCTGGCGCTTCTTCCTTCGCTGCCGGAGCAGGAGGAGTAACTGATGCCTCTTCCTTTTTTACAGGGCGAGTTTTTGAGTTAAGATCATTTAGGTCGATCTTTCCTACAATTTTTACGCCTGGTAAGCCAGCCTCTTCAGCTTTATCTTCAGCCTTGGTTTCTTTCACTGGCGCTGCTGCCGCAGGAGTTGGAGTTTCTACCTTAGGGGCAGGTGTTTCAACAACCTTTGGTTTCTCTGCCGGAGGATTAAATGACTGAGCATTCTTAATCAGAATCTCATCGCTTTTTTCAAAGTCGGTATTTTTCTTCGGCGCTTCTACTGGTTTTTCAGTCTCAGGCTCGTCACGACGTATTTTACCAATCACTATTTGTTTGGCTTCTTCTCTTACGATCTTATCTCCCTGATACTCTTTTAATAAGGCATCATACATGTCTCCCGTAAGTTTAAACATAGGGCTCTTCTCGGCAGAGAATCCCTTTTTGTTTAAAAACTCAACGGCCGTACCCATGCCTATATTAAGTTCTTTAATAGCTTTAATTAAAATGATTGGTTTGTCGTCTGACATTTAGCTCCTGTTATTTTTTCTTATTAATACAAAAGTAGTGTTTATTTGGCAATTACACCACTTATTCAAATTCTGACTGTAAAATCTGAACCACTTCTTTAATGGTTTCTTCTTCTAAGTCGGTGCGTTTTACCAAATCTTCTACTGAAAGTGCCAATACACTCTTAGCAGTATCGCAACCGATAGCCTTTAATTCATCAATAATCCAGCTATCAATCTCATCTGAGAATTCTTCTAGATCCACATCCTCGTCACTTTCTTCTCCAGCTTCGCGATACACATCAATTTCGTAACCAGTTAATTTACCAGCCAATTTAATGTTGTGTCCGCCACGTCCGATTGCTAATGAAACCTGATCTGGCTTTAAATAAACCGATGCATGTTTAGTTTCATCATCCAATTTAATAGATGTGATTTTCGCCGGGCTTAAAGCACGGGTAATGTATAATGAAATGTTATTTGTGAAATTAATCACATCAATATTTTCGTTTTTCAATTCGCGAACGATACCGTGGATACGCGATCCTTTCATACCTACGCAAGCACCTACCGGATCAATACGATCATCGTAAGATTCTACAGCAACTTTAGCTCGCTCTCCTGGTTCACGAACAATTTTCTTAACAGTGATTAAACCATCAAAAATCTCTGGAACCTCAAGCTCGAACAAACGTTGTAAAAAGTCTGGCGCTGTTCTCGAAATGATAATTTTTGGATTCGCGTTAATCATTTCCACTTTAGAGATTACTGCTCTAACAGAATCACCTTTTTTGAAATAATCAGCTGGAATCTGTTCAGTTTTAGGCATTAAGAGTTCATTACCTTCATCATCTAAAACCAAAGTTTCTTTCTTCCAAACCTGATAAACCTCGCCAGTGATAATCTCACCAACACGATCTTTATATTTTTTGAAGATCTCGTCTTTCTCTAATTCCAAAACTTTAGAAACCAAAGTTTGGCGGGCAGCTAAAATCGCTCTGCGACCGAAACTCTCTAACGTAATTTGCTCGATATAATCATCGCCAACTTCCAGAGTGTTATCTAACTTAGAAACCTCAGCAAGTTCAATTTCTAAATCATCATCCTCAGAAAATCCATCCTCCATTACTTTTCTCGTTCTCCAGATCTCTAAATCCCCGTTATCAGGATTCACAATTACGTCACAGTTCTCGTCAGTTCCGTATTTCTTACGTAACATACTACGAAAAACCTCTTCCAACACACTGATCACCGTAGGGCGATCTATATTTTTAAAATCCTTAAACTCCTGAAAAGAGTCGATCAAATTAATTGTTGTAGTACTCATTTTTATTTAAATGAAATTAACACACTGGTTTCTAATATATCATTAAACGAAACTTCAGTTTGAACTGTAGTCGCTTTTTTCCCTTTTTCTTTAACCGATTCTTCAATCAGCAGGTTATTTTCTGTAACCGATAAAAGTTTTCCTTCCTTTTTAAGTCCACCGTTAAGTTTAATATTCAAAGTGCGCCCTACGTTTTTCACGTATTGACGGTTTAACTTTAAAGGTTCACCCACACCTGGCGAAGAAACTTCTAAATTATAAGCTTGCTCAATTACATTTTCTTCTTCCAAATGAAAACCAACATGCCTGCTTATGGCTACACAATCCTGTATGCTAATACCTTCGTCACCATCAACATGAATAATTAATTTATTGTTTGGCAACATTTTCACTTCAACCAAAAACAGTTCTGGCCGATCTGCAATTTTCTCCTCAACGAGGTCTGCAACTCTCTTTTCTACCTGCATATTTTAACCTGATTTCATAGAAAAAGGGGACATTGTCCCCTTCTCTTTTCTTCGATTACACTGCAAATGTAAGAATTCTTTATGAAAAATCAAACACTTGCGTTAATTATTATGCTGATTATTACCGCTTAAGTATTTCTCGCTGGGGTTGAAGATTATACTTTGCCGCCCCCGAAATCAACTTTCCGGCATTCGCAAATTCTACATTGATGAAACTTTCAACAACGTAGATTCTCCCTTTTTGAAAAGCTGTATCAGGAGTAAACACCAGAGAATCGCCATCAACTTTGTAAGCACCTTTAACAGGCAAATCATCCTGCAAACTATCCAATTCACCTGGCTGCATCCAGACCGATACCAATTGATTCGAATCAGGATTGGATAAGTAAGCATTCTTCACTTGCAACAAGTTTGCTTCATCAAAATTTTTAATTATTATTGAAGCACTATCCCCTGAAAACTTAATGATTGGTTTGTTGTTTGTATGTGAACACGCTAGTGCAAACATTGCGATTGCAAACATGGCCAAATATTTAAAGAAGTATTTAAACATTTTACAAAATTAACGATTATGAGATTTATTATTGAAGTTCTTTTGATGGGACTTGCCTTTTACATTGGCGCAAAACTGGTTCCCGGTGTATCAATTGATGGTTATGGAAATGCAATTATTGCAGCCATTTTAATTGCCCTTGCCAATGCTACGATTGGTTTTATTTTAAGATTATTAACCTTTCCTATTAACTTTTTAACATTAGGCTTGGTGTCATTTATTATCACCGTATTGATGATTCTTTTGGTAGATAATATGATGAGTTCTTTCAATACATCAGGTTTCCTAGCAGCAGCATTTCTAGCGATTATTGTGGCCTTAATTAAAGCAATTTTCGGCGCCATTGCCGGAGAAAAAGAATAAGGATAAAAGTTGTAAGTCTATAGTCTGGAGTCGATTGGACTAAGGACTATAGACTTCGGATTCAAAACTATCTAATCACCTCTCTTGAGATCACCATTTTCTGGATCTCGGAAGTCCCCTCGTAAATCTGCGTAATTTTTGCATCACGCATTAAGCGCTCCACATGGTATTCTTTAACGAAGCCATACCCGCCATGAACCTGAACAGCTTCAATGGTTACATCCATAGCTACTTTTGAAGCATACAACTTTGCCATTGAGCCGGCCTGTGTATATGGCAGGCCTTGATCTTTTAACCAGGCGGCCTTGTAAACTAATAACCTGGCAGCCTCAATTTGCGTAGCCATGTCAGCCAATTTAAAGGCAATGGCCTGGTGTTCTGAAATTGGTTTGCCGAATGATTTACGCTCTTTTGCATATTGGGTAGCCAATTCAAATGCTCCTTGTGCAATACCCAAAGCTTGTGCAGCAATTCCTATTCTGCCGCCTTCTAAAGTTTTCATGGCGAATTTAAAACCAAAACCCTCTTCGCCGATTCTATTTTCTTTTGGCACCTTAACATCATTGAACATTAAAGAATGTGTGTCAGAGCCACGAATGCCCAATTTGTTTTCTTTTGGCCCAATGGTAAAACCTTCCATTCCTTTTTCTACGATAAAGGCGTTAATTCCTTTATGTCTAAGTTCTGGATGGGTTTGTGCGATAACAAGATAGGTGGAAGCCGTACTGCCATTGGTAATCCAGTTTTTTGTTCCGTTTAGCAAGTAATAATCTCCTTTATCCTCAGCGGTTGTACGTTGAGAAGTCGCATCAGATCCTGCTTCTGGCTCCGATAAACAGAATGCACCAATTTTTTCTCCCGATGCTAACGGCTTAAGGTATTTTTCCTTTTGTTCCTCGCTACCATAAGCTTCTAAACCATAACATACTAATGAATTGTTTACCGAAACCACAACCGATGCAGATGCATCAATCTTGGACAATTCTTCCATTACTAAAACATAAGAAATCGCGTCCAGACCACTGCCATTGTATTTCTCATTGACCATCATCCCTAAGAAACCCAGTTCGCCTAGTTTTTTAACTTGCTCAGCAGGAAATTTCTGATGCTCATCTCGATCGATTACTCCAGGCTTTAGTTCTTGCTGCGCAAAATCTCGGGCAGCCTGCTGGATCATCAATTGCTCTTCATTTAATTCAAAATGCATAACATTTATGTATAAAAGGTTAGTACACCAAATGTAGCATTTCCAATTGAAAAATACTATGGCTGCATAGCAATTAATTGCAATTAATCGTTAATCAATGAATTTCTAAGCAGCTAATAGTTGTATGCAGTTGTTATCGCCGCTGATTAATCAATACTTTAAATAAACTGATGCACCCTAGAAGAAGCGTTAATAAAAACTGGGAAGAGTGGATAATTGTAGCGCAAGCCAGTCCATCTTTAAAAGGAATAGAATATAGGACTAGTGATTGGGCAACCATCCAATGAAAGACACCAATACCACCTTGAACCGGTGCCACCATTGCAAAGCCAGAAAATACCATTGCGGCTAAACTCGCATTAAAACCTAAACTGCTTGTGGCACTTATTGCCGAAAAACAGAAATACATAGATAGTACATAAAGTAGCCAAATGCCGAAGGTGTAAAGTAAAAATAAGCCTTTTCGTTTGAGTTTTTTATATGATCCAAACCCCTGCTTTAGGCTCACGAATATTTTCAAAAATTTCCTGCTAAATTTTTGTCTTAAAAAGTAAATAGCAACTACTAGAATAAGCAGCCCAATAGCAACTAGTGCCGTTAGCCATGCATAATTAATTGAACGTAACTTTTCGCTAATATTGAGATAGATAACATTCTGCAGAAAAGTTCCTACAATCTCGTATTGAAAAATAAGCAGGCCCAAACTGCTTACAAATAATGCCAGCACATCGAGAAGCCTTTCTGTAATTACTGTACCAATGGAAGCGAACATAGGTACTTTTTCAGTTTTTTGGATAATACTGCATCGAACAATTTCACCAAAACGTGGCAAACCAAGGTTAGCTAAATAGCCGACCATCAACGCATGATAGGAACTCCAAAAACTAATATTATATTTAATAGACCCATAAAGCATTTGCCATCTTAAAGCTCTTAAAACATGTGCTATTAAAACTGATGCTGCTGATGTGAAGACCCAAAAATAATTGGCTTTTTTTATTTCCAGCCAGATACTTGTTAAATCTTGTCCTCTAAATGCTAAATATAAAACACCTATACCCATCAAAAACAGGATTAAAAACTTCAGCGCTGTTTTGAGATTGGGTATCACAAAATTATTTTAGCAAGTGATTATTGTCATCTGGGAATACAAGGATCGGATTATACTGTTTAGCTTCTTCAATTGGAAGCGCACCGTAAGACATGATAATTAAAACATCGCCTAACTGAGCCAGGCGAGCCGTTGCACCATTTAAACAAATAGTGCCTGTGCCACGCTCCCCTTTTATCACATAAGTTTCAAAACGAGCGCCATTATTATTATTTACGATCTGCACCTTCTCATTTGCTATAATGTTGGCTGCATCCATCAAATCTTCATCAATCGTAATACTACCAACATAATTCAATTCGGCTTGAGTTACCCTAACACGGTGTATTTTCGATTTTAATATTGTGATAATCATTTGGCAAAGTTAGTAATCAGTTTGGAGTTTTCACCACTGGAAGATGGAATATGGAAAATGGGTTATAGATTATGGTTAATATACAACAGAAAACAAATGATGAATGGACTGCAATCTACAGTTTAACTCCATCTCACATCACTTTATAATCATATTATCAATCAATCTTGTTGCCCCAACCTTTGCCGCCACCAAAGCCACTAAACTGTTTTCGTTTTTCGATTTTGCCTTTTCTAAAGTATCGCCATTGACAATCGTAAAATAATCAAGCTCTACCCCTTCAATACCTTGATAAAATCGCTTTGCTTTTTCTTCAAGCTCATCTAATGAAAATTCATTGAAATGGTCTGTTACGTATTGAAGCGATTTGCTTAGTACCAGCGAGTTTTCACGATCGACCGGAGAAAGATGGATATTTCTGCTACTCATTGCCAAGCCGTCATCTTCTCTGATAATCGGACAAGTGATAATTTTAATAGGCAGATGAAAATAAGCAAGCATGTTTTTAATCATTAAAACCTGTTGAAAATCTTTTTGACCGAACATGGCCACATCAGGCTCAACGGCATCAAAGAGTTTTTTTACAATTTGTGTTACCCCTTGATAATGACCTTTTCTAAACTCACCTTCCAAAAGAAATTCTGCTTTGCCTAAATCAATATGCCAGTTTTCATCTGCCCCCTGGGGATACATTTCAGCTATATTTGGCATAAAGACACCACTGCAACCTGCCTCATTAAGCATGGCTAAATCGTGTTCAATTGGGCGGGGATATTTTTCCAGATCTTTAGGATCGGTAAACTGCGTTGGATTGACGAAAATGCTACAAACAATAATATCTGCATATGTTTTGGCCAGCTCAATAAGTGAAATATGGCCATTGTGCAAAGCACCCATTGTGGGTACGAGCGCTATTTTTTTTTTTGATGCTTTGAGAGGTTTTAAAAAAGCCTCCAGCGCTGATTTGGTTTTAAATATTTCCAATTGGACAATCTAAGTTAAAGCGGTAAAGGTGTAAAATAATCTAAACGAAACCAAACAAATGCTTGTCTATATTGATAAATAGTATTATTATGCTTATCTTTGCGGCTCATTATCTTTTATTTAACTTAATATTTTCTTAGAATATGGAGATGGCAAAAACGAAGCTGCTGATTGTTACACACGAGATGTCGCCTTTCCTCGAGCTTACTAAAATTTCTGAAATCACACGTCAATTACCTCAAGCCATGCAAGAGAAAGGATTCGAAATCCGCATCTTGATGCCTAAATTTGGTAACATCAACGAAAGAAGAAATCGTTTACACGAAGTAATTCGCTTATCGGGAATGAACATCATTATTGATGACAATGATAATCCTTTAATTATTAAAGTAGCATCCATCCCAGCTGCACGCATGCAGGTTTATTTCTTAGACAACGAGGAATATTTTCAACGCAAGCAGGTATTTAGAGATGCTAGCGGGAAATTCTTCGATGATAACGATGAACGTACAATTTTCTTCTGCAAAGGCGCTTTGGAAACTGTTAAAAAATTAGGATGGGCTCCAGATATTGTTCACTGCCATGGCTGGATGAGCTCTTTAGTACCTGCTTACATTAAAACTACTTATAAAAACGATCCTACTTTCAAAAACTCTAAAGTAGTTTATTCTATTTATGAAGATTGTTTTGAGGAGAAATTGAACGCTAACTTCGCTAAAAAAGCTGTAATGGCCAATATGACTGAAGAGGATACAAAAGCCTTCTTACCATCAGACTGCAACAGCATGCACATTGGCGCTGTAACTCACTCTGACGCAGTTGTTTTAGCAGATGAAAACTTAGACAAAGATGTGTTAAAATTTGTTAAAGATTCCAATAAGCCAACATTAGCTTTTAACTTAACCGAGAATTTTGAAAACTTCTATTCGTTTTACGAAGAAATTTCAAATGACGAATTGGTTTCTGTTGCTTAATTAGGTATTATTATTTTAAATATGAAATTTACAAAACAAGACTTATTAACCCTGTTGATAGGTCTTTTTCTTTTTGCGTCGTGTAAAAATCCGGATGGTGTTGGTTTGGATGTAGATCCGAGCACAGCAATTACTGGTACATTAGTAAACAACGAACCTATAAAATCGCAAACGATAAAAGAAGGCGATGTGACTACCGCTAGCATCGGAAGTTATCCACTTGGTTATATGGTTGATCCAATTTTTGGCAAAACAGAATCAAGCGTAGCCATGACGATCGTTCCAGGTACTACAAGTTACGATTTTGGCACATCTCCAGTTTTGGATTCAGCGATATTGGTATTGAACTTAGGTACACAGTTTTATGGCGATACAGCGAGTACAAAATATAGCATCGATGTTTATCAGCTTACCAACAAAGTAACCAATTTTAAAAGCTCAGATGTACAGGCATATAATAGCGCACTATTAGGTAATTTTAGCAGCAAAATTTTTCCAAAAACGCCTATCAAAATTTTTGATATTATTTCAGGTAAAGCCGATACGTTAAAAACCGTCCCGGCTCAAATCAGGATTAAATTAGATAAAGACTTTATTCAAAACAACTTATTAAACCTCGCTCCTGCCGCAACTTCTACAGCTGCTAAATTTGTAGATTATTTTAAGGGGTTTTATGCGCAGGTAAATAAAACTTCGACTACAGGAACTGGTGGTATTGCCTTTTTAGATCTTACTGGTACAAACTCCTACCTGCAAATGGTTTATAAAAAAAATAATACTACCAGTGGTAGGGATACTGTGACAGTCAATTTTCCTGTAAGCCCATCGGGTGCTGCAGCAAATATCAAACATGATTACACAGGAACAGAGGTCGCTACGCAATTATTACCAGCAAATGCAAATACCCAGTATAATGTAACGTACTTACAAGCTTTGGCGGGCGTGAAAACAAAAATCTCATTTCCTACATTGGCTAACTTCACTAATACCTACGGCAAGGCAGTTGTAAACAAAGCAGAACTGGTTGTAGATTTAAGCGCAGGAACGTTCACAAATCCATTTGCACCGGCATCAAGACTTTCGCTTTATCGTTGGGACATTGCAGAACAACCAACAAATGTTCCTGATCATAATCAAGGCAATACTGGTGATCCTCGCCAGCTTACAGATGCTGTTTTTGGTGGATATTATGACTCAGTTCGAAACAGATATGTTTTTGTCGTAACGGCTTACGTGCAGGATTTGATTGATAAAAAACTGACTGATTTCGGAACGTTTCTGGCTCCTACATCTTTAAACCAGTTCCAACTCACGCCGTCCGTGACATCAGCAGGACGAGCCGTAATTGGCGCTGCTGGAAATGCGACCAACAAAATGAAACTGAATATTTATTATACAAAAATAAATTAAGGGAAACCAACTTTTCACAAAAGCCTCGGTAGTTCGAACAACTGCCGGGGCTTTTTTGTAAAATTATATTATGCTATGAAACAAACGTTTGTTTTGTATCTTCGCCTAATTAATTATATCTCAATTTATGTGTGGAATAGTCGGCTACATTGGCCATAGAGAAGCCTGGCCAATAGTTTTAAAAGGTTTAAAACGTTTAGAATATCGCGGTTATGATAGTGCCGGAATAGCATTAATGAATGAAAGCGGTCAGCATATTTACAAAAAAGCAGGGAAAGTAGCTGTTTTGGAAGATTTTGCCGAAAGCCAAGATCGTTCGGGAACAATTGGTATGGGGCATACCAGATGGGCGACCCATGGTGTTCCTTCAGATCGCAATTCGCATCCACATACTTCGAATAATGAAAAGTTGTCTATTATCCACAACGGTATTATTGAAAATTATGCAACGCTAAAGGAAGAGTTAATACAGCGTGGACATGAATTTAAAAGTGACACGGATACAGAGGTTCTTATTCATTTAATTGAAGAAATCCAAAAAATTGAGCAGATAGACTTGCTTGAAGCGGTACGTTTAGCACTTCATGAAGTTAGCGGCGCTTACGCCATTGTAATCATGGATAAGGAAAATCCAGATCAATTAATTGCTGCCAGAAAAGGAAGCCCGATGGTAATAGGTGTAGGCAAAGGTGAGTACTTTATTGCCTCTGATGCCACTCCAATTATCGAGTATACCAAAAACGTAATTTATTTAAATGATAATGAAATTGCGTTAATCACTAAGAATGATCTTTTGGTTAAGCAACTAGATAATGTAGTGCAAACACCATTAATCCAGGAGCTTGAACTAAAACTTGAAATGCTCGAAAAAGGTGGTTTCGACCACTTCATGTTGAAAGAGATTTATGAGCAACCTAGATCTATCAAAGATTGTATGCGTGGCCGTATTTATCCTGAAGATGGAAAAGTTCAGCTTGGAGGAATAAAAGAATATGCCGAAAAGCTGAAAAACATAGATCGAATTATCATTGTAGCTTGTGGCACATCGTGGCATGCCGGTTTGGTTGGAGAGTATCTAATCGAAGAACATGCCCGGATTCCGGTAGAAGTTGAATATGCATCAGAATTTAGATACCGTAATCCAATCATTACAGAGAAAGATGTAGTTATCGCTATTTCACAATCAGGTGAAACAGCAGATACCATGGCAGCTATTGAGATGGCAAAAGAGCGAGGCGCTACCATTTTTGGTATCTGCAATGTTGCGGGTGCATCTATTCCAAGGTTATCTCATGCAGGCGTTTATACCCATGCAGGGCCCGAAATTGGTGTAGCATCAACAAAAGCATTTACCGCACAGGTTACTGTCTTAACATTGATGGCCTTCTACATGGCACAGCAGAAAGGTACAATTACCACTTCAAAAATGATTGAATTGCTAACTGAACTTGATAATATCCCTGAGAAAATCCAGCAAGCATTGGAGTCAAATGATATCATCAAAGAAGTGGCAGAAAAAATTAAAGATTCTACCAACTGCTTATTTTTAGGAAGAGGAAGTGGTTTCCCTGTAGCCCTTGAAGGTGCATTAAAGCTGAAAGAAATTTCATATATCCACGCAGAAGGTTATCCTGCTGCCGAAATGAAACATGGACCAATTGCTTTAATTGATGAAGAAATGCCAGTTGTATTCATTGCAACACAAAACTCATCGTATGAAAAAGTAATCAGCAATATTCAGGAAGTTAAAGCGAGAAAAGGTAAAGTAATTGCTATCGTAACACAAGGTGATACTGAAGTTATAAAAATGGCAGATTACTGCATTGAAATTCCAGATGCTAATGAAGCATTTTTACCGCTTCTGGCAACTATTCCATTACAATTATTATCATATCATATCGCAGTAATGCGTGGCTGTAATGTTGATCAGCCAAGAAATTTGGCTAAATCTGTAACAGTAGAATAACCCAATTTAAACCTGCTCATTCAAAATGGGCAGGTTTTTAAACCAACAAAGTCTGCCAGCTTTAAAGTGAATGTATTGTGAAACGTGTATTTTAAGTTAAAATGTTTAACAATTAAAATGATGATGGAGGTTCAATACAGGCTGCGCTAACTTGTATTTCTGCTCCATGAATATTTAGAATGGCAAATCCCCATTTTCATCAGAAGGCCCTATTGTAAACTCATCCTGAATCTTTGGCTCTGTACTTTGAGGGACAGATGCTGCGGGAGTTTGTTCAAAATCACTTTTCCTTCCTAACATGGTAAAGTTTTCGGCCACAATTTCAGTTACGTATTTCTTCACTTTTTCTTTGTCTTCAAAAGATCTTGTTCTAAGTTTTCCTTCAATGTAGACTAGTTTTCCCTTCTGGAGATATTTAGATGCGACTTCGGCAAGGCCACGCCATAAAACAATGTTATGCCATTCCGTTTGTTCTACTCGTTTTCCATCTTTATTGTAGGTTTCGGATGTAGCTAGGGGAAAACTTGCTACGGTAACTCCGCCATCTAAATGACGAACTTCAGGGTCTTTGCCCAAATGGCCTACTAAAATCACTTTGTTAATGCCAGACATAAATATTTTTGGTTAGTTTTTTCTTCTTGTAGTGAATATTCGCCAAGATGGTTAGTTAATCCATCCTGATTTTTAAAGGTATTCAAGTATAAAATCATGAATAACTTTTGGCTGCGGTAACTCATCTAACTTATCTAAAGAAACCCAATTAAGTTCCTTTTGTTTATTAAAGTTAAATATATAATTTTTTAATACAAAAAAACGCAAATGGATAATTTGGTGCGTTAAAATGTGTTTTCTACTTGTTAAATGTGTAAAAACTGTATTTTGTCCAAATGATTCTTTAACTGAAGAAATAAAGTTCTCCTCATTTAACGCAGATTCGTTCACCGTTTCGATACTTGGAAAATCATATAAGTGCTGCCAAATATCACCAGCCTTCCGTTTCCTAACTAAAATCTGATTGCCTTCCTGGCAAATAAAATAATTTAAATAACGATGCCTTTGAGCGGCTTTGCGAATTTTAATGGGAAGTTCATTAACCTGCTGATGATTAAGAGCAAAACAGCCTTGACTTAACGGGCAAATGCCACAATTTGGAGATTTAGGTTTGCACTGCATGGCGCCAAATTCCATTATCGCCTGATTGTATAAAGCAGGATCATCCTGGTAAAGTAATTCATTCGCCAATGTAAAAAACTGTTTTTTACCTGCTGGAGAATTGATTGGCGTATCAATGCCGAAATATCTGGATAACACCCTAAAAACATTGCCATCTACAACAGCTCTGGCCTCACCAGATGAAAAAGAGGAAATTGCAGCAGCTGTATATTCTCCAATTCCGGTTAATTTTAATAACTCATCATGCAGATTTGGGAATACTCCACTGAAGTTATTGACAACAATTTGAGCTGTTTTATGCATGTTTCTTCCTCTTGAGTAATAACCTAAGCCTTGCCAAAGCTTTAAAACCTGGGCTTCAGTAGCCGATGCAAAATCATTCACTGTCGGGAAGTTTTCTAAGAACTTAATAAAGTATGGTAGCCCTTGTTCAACACGTGTTTGCTGGAGTATAATCTCTGATAACCAGATTATATAAGCATCTTTTGTATGCCGCCAGGGTAGATCTCTTTTATTTATTTGATACCAATTTATCAGTTCATTTTGGAATGTCATCCCTGCAAATTACGGTGTAATTATTGGTTTTAAAAAAATCTTGCAATCGAGTGATAACATAACAGATAAAAAAATCATCTTTTATTTCCCTATCTCATTAAAAAGCAATACTTTTGCAACCCCAAAACAGTAGTAATATTAAAACACAATATATATAAATAAGTAAATATGACTAAGGCAGATATTATTTCAGAAATATCAACAAAAACCGGAATTGAGAAGGTTGATGTACAGGAAACAGTTGAGGCATTTTTCAAGGTTATCAAAACGAGCATGATTGGCGGTGAAAATGTATACGTAAGAGGCTTCGGAAGCTTTGTTGTTAAAAAGAGAGCACAGAAAACTGCAAGAAACATCTCTAAAAACACTGCAATAATTATCCCAGAACACTTTGTACCTAGCTTTAAACCAGCGAAAGTTTTTGTAGATAAAGTTAAAAGTAACTCAAAAAAAATTAGCGTAGAAGCATAAGTCTTATTTATATGAATAGCAGCATAAGATCAAAACAAATCATTATCATTGGAGCAGTTTTATTGCTTGTTGCTTTTCTATTTACAAGAGACATTAAAGGTTTAGTAAAACCGACAGAAGAAAATGGTAAAATGCCTGCAAATGGACAAATGGCCGGCGCAGAAACACCATCAACTTCATCAGTATTAAGCATCGAAACTTCATCTATAGCAGCTAAAAATGTATTAAACAAAAGTTTAGCTACAGACATTACAGCTTTAGAAAACAGTTATAAAGGTGCTAATGGTGCAGAGAAAATTGAACTAGCGAAACAACTGGCCCAGAAATGGGATGACGTAGAGCAAATCACTCCGTCAGCACTTTATTTAGAAATTGTTGCACAAAGTGAACCATCAACAAAAACATGGGTAGCGGCGGGTAATAAATTTATAAAGGCTTTTGAGAGTACGCAAGATAGTTTAGCTCAACCTGCTTTATTGCAGAAAGCGAATACATCTTACAAGAATGCACTAGAGAAAGATTCTACAAACATTGAAGCTAAAACTGGCTTAGGTGTAACAATAGTAAATGGCTTAGGCGCACCAATGCAGGGTATTGCAATGTTGCTTGAGGTTGTTGCTAAAGAACCTAAAAATGTTAAGGCAAATATGAATTTAGGTATCTTCTCAATAAAATCAGGTCAGTTTGATAAGGCAATTCCACGTTTTAACACAGTGATTGCTACATCTCCTACGCCTGAAGCCTATTTCTACCTTGGAACAGCTTTAGAAAATCTAGGCAGAAACAAAGAAGCAGTTGATGCTTATTTAAACAGCAAAAAATTAGCGGCTGACCCAACCTTATCTTCATTTATTGATAAGAAGGTGGCTGAACTAAAGAATAAAAATTAATTAACAGATTAATAAAAACATTTAAAACTTAAAACTATGCCAAGCGGTAAAAAAAGAAAAAGACATAAAATGGCTACCCACAAACGTAAAAAACGTTTAAGAAAAAACAGACATAAGAAAAAATAAGTTCTTATTTTGATCAAAGCCTTTTAAACCTCACAGTATTCGCTGTGAGGTTTAAATTATTTATATAGTTTTCATTATATAAAGATTTAGGCTGGATCAATGTTTTTCGCGTTTATACTATCCATTTGTTAATAGGCGAAAGCCTTAAATCTGTAGCTGTTGGTAAAAGAATTAATTATCAATTCGACTCCTGCCGGAGTTACCATAGCGTTGATTGAAGACAAACAACTTGTTGAGCTTCACAAAGAACAAATCAATAATAACTACGCCGTAGGTGATATTTATTTGGGCCGCATTAAAAAAATTATGCCTGGCCTGAATGCTGCTTTCGTGGATGTTGGTTACGAAAAAGATGCCTTTTTGCATTATTTTGATTTGGGCCCTCAGGTGCAATCTTTAATTAAGCTAACGAAGATCAAGCGTAATGGCTCGGTTACAGGCACATTATTAGACAATTTAAAGCTAGAAGCCGACATAAACAAGGCAGGCAAAATTTCTGATGTGCTTTCTAAAAACATGCTTCTTCCTGTACAAATTGCCAAAGAGCCAATTTCTACTAAAGGACCACGTTTAAGTTCCGACATTTCGATTGCCGGCAGGTATGTGGTACTGGTGCCATTCTCCAATACCATATCTGTATCAAAAAAAATTAAAAGTAATACCGAACGTAATCGCTTAAAAAAGATTATTGAAAGTATTAAACCTCAAAATTTTGGGGTGATTATCAGAACCGTTTCTGAAGGACGTGGAGTTGCTGAAATGCAAAAAGATCTTTTAGATTTGATTGCAAAATGGGAAAACTTCATCAAGAAAGTTCCTTCTACCGAACCTTCAAAAAGAGTTTGGGGAGAAATGGACAGATCATCTACGTTAATTCGTGATATTCTGAACCCTGATTTTACAAATGTTTATGTGAGCACACCTGAGCTGTTCGATGATATACGTTCTTATGTACACGATATTTCTCCAGAGATGGAAAAAATCGTAAAACTTTATAAGCAGAAGGAACCTATTTTCGATCATTTTGGAATAGAAAAGCAAATTAAAAACGCTTTCGGCAAAACAGTAAACTTACCGGGTGGCGCCTACTTGGTTGTAGAACACACCGAAGCACTTCATGTAATAGACGTGAACAGTGGAAACCGCACTGCCAGTAAAGAAAACCAGGAGGAAAATGCTTTACAGGTAAATAAAGAGGCGGCTAAAGAAATTGCCCGTCAATTGCGCTTGCGTGATATGGGCGGCATTGTGGTAATCGATTTTATCGATATGCACAAGCCAACAAACCGTAAAATGCTATTCGATTATTTGCGTGAGCTGATGTTATTGGATAGAGCGAAACATACCATTTTACCTCCGAGTAAATTTGGCTTAGTTCAAATCACCAGACAACGTGTTCGTCCGGAGATGAATATTGTTACGGTAGAGAAATGCCCTGCCTGTGGTGGCACCGGCGAAATTAAAGCGAGTATCGTTTTAATGGATGATATTGAAAATAACCTGAATTATATTTTACGTGAGCAGAATGAAAAAGGCGTAACCCTTAGCGTTCATCCCTATATCGAAGCTTACATTACCAAAGGAATTTTCAACCTTCAACGCCGTTGGTTCTTTAAATATGGCCAATGGATTAAAGTGAAGGCACAATCATCTTATTACTTAAATGAGTTTCACTTCATTTCCTCAAAAGATGAAGAGATCAAATTATAACTCAAAACACATTTAACAAAAGCCTGGATTATTATAATTCAGGCTTTTTTGCTTAAGAGTTTTTCCACACCTGGCAGATTTCAAAGTGATGCAGGAACAATAGGGCTCTTACCATAAATTACACGGGTTAAACCTACAAGATTTCTCATACAGAAAGGTTAAATTCGTAATCTAAAAATCAATAATCAATTGGCAAAAACAAAAACAGCATACTTCTGTCAGAGTTGTGGCTATGAATCAGCTAAATGGCTTGGAAAGTGCCCATCATGTGCACAATGGAATACCTTTGTAGAGGAAATCGTTGAAAAAGCGGCAACTTCAGTTCCAACATGGAAAACAGAAACCAGCTCTAGAAAATTAAGTAAACCTAGTAAAGTTGATGATATTCAATCATCAGTAGAAAGAAGAATTTTAACTGGCGACAAAGAGTTAGACAGGGTTTTAGGAGGGGGATTAGTAGAAGGTTCGCTGGTTTTAATAGGAGGAGAACCAGGCATTGGTAAATCCACATTGATGTTACAGCTGGCCTTAAACCTAAAAGGCAAAAAATTACTGTATATATCTGGTGAAGAAAGTGAACAGCAGATTAAAATGCGGGCTGAACGAATTAAAGAAACCCCATCTTCAGATTGTTATATTTTAACAGAAACATCAACCCAAAACATATTTAAACAAATTGAGATTTTGGAACCAGAAATTCTGGTTGTAGATTCTATTCAGACCTTACACTCTTCACATATTGATTCCACTCCCGGAAGTGTATCGCAAGTTAGGGAATGTACAGCAGAGCTATTGCGTTTTGCAAAAGAAACAGGTGTTCCGGTTTTCCTGATCGGCCATATTACGAAAGATGGCGCCATTGCGGGGCCGAAAATATTAGAACACATGGTTGACACCGTTTTGCAATTTGAAGGCGACAGACACCATGTTTACCGCATTTTACGCTCAATCAAAAATCGCTTCGGAGCCGCAGCAGAATTGGGCATATATGAAATGCAGGGAAGTGGTTTAAGAGAGGTATCTAATCCTTCGGAAATTTTATTGTCACAGCGTGATGAAGAACTGAGTGGGATTGCAATCTCAGCTATGCTTGAGGGCGCTCGGCCAATGCTTATTGAAACGCAGGCATTGGTGAGTTCTGCAGCTTATGGTACCCCACAAAGATCTGCGACCGGTTTTGATACCAAAAGAATGAATATGCTCCTGGCTGTTTTAGAAAAACGTTGTGGTTTCAGACTAAGTACACAAGATGTGTTTCTAAATATTGCTGGTGGAATCAGAGTAGAAGATCCAGCCATTGATCTGGCAGTACTCATTGCAATCATTTCATCACAACAAGATATTCCAATATCATCAAAAAGTTGTTTCGCGGCAGAGGTAGGCTTATCCGGAGAAATTAGAGCGGTAAACCGGATTGAGCAACGTATTGCAGAAGCCGATAAGTTAGGCTTTGAAACCATTTATATTTCTAAGTATAATTTAAAGGGAATAGATATTTCGAAATATAACTTGGAAGTTAAAGCTGTAAGTAAAATTGAAGAGGTTTTCGAAATGATTTTTGGTTAGTTGGATAGAGTAAGACGGGGAATTTCATACCCACTATTCTACAAATAGCTGAACGATTTACCCACTTACACAATAGCAATATTTTTGGCACACCACCTCAAAAACTATCAAAACACTAATAATCAGTCAAATAACATACAAACCCTTATACTTTGGCATTTTGGATTGACATTTGCCTAAGGTAATATGTTGTACATCATGGGATGTGATCTATAACAATAGGGATGATTTTCCTCGTTAGTGAGAGCTAGCGAGGTATTTTTTTTGTCTTTACATATTTAGAAAAAATTTAAATAACTTTGATTCAGATAAATAACAGGAACAATAATAAATAAACGATGAAAAAATCATATTAAGCCTAGGCTTTTGCCTATTTGCAGCAATCGGATTTGCCCAGACAGCATATACTGGCCAAAAATTTGGCGAAGAGGTTAAACCAGGCAACGTGAAGCCTGCAGCTCAAATGGAAGCAGCAATGGGTGATAAAAAAACCGTTGATATGAAAATTGAAGGTAAAGTTGTTGATGTTTGTAAGAAAAAAGGCTGTTGGATGACTTTACAAATGCCAAATGGCGATCCGATGCGGGTAACGTTTAAAGATTACGCTTTCTTTATGCCAATGGATATTGTAGGAAAAAATGTTGTTTTAGATGGCATTGCTAAAAAACAAACCATCTCTGTAGAAACTTTACGCCACTATGCAGAAGATGCCAAGAAATCTCCTGAAGAAGTTGCAAAAATTACTGACCCTAAAAAGGAATTGGCTTTTGAAGCTAAAGGCGTAGTGATTTTGGATAAGTAAGCGCAAGGATTAAAGAGCAAAGATAAAAGAGCAAAGAGCAAGGATTAAAGCGCAAAGGATAGCTCAATAAAAAGCCTCAAAATTTTAAAAATTTTGAGGCTTTTTTTATGCTAATAGATTGAACTATAAAACCCAGTTCCAACCAAATTCATCTGTTGCCAAACCGTAACGAATATCATTTAGTTTTTTAGCGATTCCATTTGAAACATTTCTTGTAGATGGATCGGTTAATTTATAGGTTTCGCCAAGGTAACCAATTTCACCTACGTGAGTTACTGTTGCAGCAGTACCTGCAGCAAAAGCTTCCGTTAAGCTTCCAATTTCAATTCCCTCAATTACTTCTTTCACAGAAACACGGCGTTCTTCAACCTCAATGCCAGCTTCTTTTGCAAGTTTGATAATGGTATCGCGAGTGACACCATCCAACACGGTGCTGCGTACGGAAGGCGTAATCAATTTACCATTAATTACAAAAATTAAATTGGCTGTTCCAGCTTCTTCAATATACTCGTGAGTAACTGAATCTGTCCAGATTAACTGATCAAAACCCTCCTTTTTTGCTTGCTCGAAAGGATACAAAGAACGGGCGTAATTTCCAGCAGTTTTAGCAAAACCAACGCCTCCTTCATCTGCACGTGTAAATTCAGTCTCAATCTTAACTTTCAATGCTGAACTATAATACGGACCAGTTGGTGTGGTCAACAAAGCAAACTTATATGTATCTGAAGCTTTTACTCCAAGGTAAGGATCGGTTGCAAACATCACTGGACGAACATACAGGGCATAGTCTTCCTGATTTGGCACCCATTTTTCATCAACATTTATCAGTGCTGCTAAACCCTGCATGAAAACTTCTTCAGGAATAGTTGGCATCGACATTCTGGCAGCTGACTTATTGAAGCGTTCAAAATTCTTATCAGCTCGAAAAACACTAATCTTACCATCTGGTTGGCGATAAGCTTTTAAGCCTTCGAAAATAGCCTGACCATAATGAAGCGCTGAAATTGCCGGACTCATTGGAATAGGTCCGTAAGGAATAATTTGTAAATTTTTCCATTCGCCGTCTTCATAATCAGCGGTAAACATGTGATCGGTAAAAACCTTACCGAACGGTAATTGAGAAAAATCAGTAACTGTCAACCGTGTCTGATCAGCTTTAGTGATTTTTATATCTAATGTCTCGGTCATATTATTAAATTTTGAATGATAGAATTTTGAATGATATGCAAGCTGCAAATTAACCCACTTAATCTTTCAGTTATTCGATCATTGTTGTATTTGCGCAAATTAGGAAAAAACGAGCTTTTCTAATAGTGTTTTATAATATTAATCTTTGTTTTTGAGTGTTTTGAGTACACTAAGCACCCATCCTCTACCCCATTCTGCCATCTGCTCGTCCGTCCATAAAAATGGATAAAAGATTCTTTTTTGAAAACGTGGGGGTAAATATTTTTGCCAGTTTGTTCCACCAGTTGCAGCCACATCAACAGGGTCTTTTTCCAAATATCGAACGGCAGATTTATAATGAGACAAAGGCCACTCTACATTTACATACAGATCAAGCTTACGTAATTCTTCGGCAAGCACCGAAACATCTGCTCCCTTAGCAGCCAGTTGATGATAAAGCGCAGAAAAATTGGTTAAAGAACGATCTTTAGCCAGCTGCAAAAATTGAGCAGCATATTTTTTAATAAACTGCTTTAAAGTTAAAGTTTGTTTTCCAGTTGCTAATTCGGTTGCACCGAATTTCCAATAGATATTTTCAAATTGTTCTTCAATGGTTGCGTTACTTAGTTCATCACGTTTGCTTTTATCCACCAGGCGGATAAAATCTGTGGCACAAATTTCAATCATACGGTATTGACCAGATTGGAAACCACTTGCAGGCAGAAGCGACATGCGGAATTTCAGAAATTGCTCTTTCTCCATGCCATCAACCATAACCTCAAAAGAAGTAGTCAAAGCATTAAAGTATGCATTGATTCTTTTAACCCTAGCTGTAAAAAACTCAGCTGTTAAATTTTCATGCTCCGCAATTTGTCTGCACTCATGTAAAGCCAGTTTAAAATAAAGTTCAGTTATCTGATGATACATGATAAAAATTTCCTCATCAGGAATAGGCGTTTTCGGACTTTGCAGACTCAACAGGGTATCCAGGTGGATGTAATCCCAATAGGTTAGAAAATCGGCATAAAGCAAGCCATCAAGATAGGAGGCCATATCCTGCCCCATTGCAGTATACTTTTCCTGTAGTTGATTTAGTTTATCTTTAATTTCTGGTGTAAAATCCATTGTTTTGTTTTATCCATGCAAAGTTGATAAAGATTTTGGTAGAACTAACTAAAAATCTCTACTTTTGAAGCAATGGCGATGGGGTACCGCCAAAACCGCCCGAACAGGCTGATGACTCCTACGATTTTATTTAAAATTGAATTCAAATGCCTGTTAAAAAGTTAACGGAAGAATTTCTTCTGTCTTTCAGTCTCTTAGTAAAGCAAGATTTTGGTCGCGTTTTCTTGAATATTCTTAAGTGGTTATTCTTTTCTGTAATGATTGGATGCATTGTTGGCTCTGCCTCTGCATTATTTTTAGTAACTCTTGATTGGGCAACGAATTATCGCGAAAGCCATCTCTGGATAATTTCAATTTTGCCTATTGCCGGTTTAGTTATTGGTTTGGCTTACCAATATTGGGGTAAAGAAGTAGTAAAGGGAAATAATCTTTTAATTGAGGAATTACAATCGCCAAAAAAAATAATACCACTGGTTATGGCACCTCTTATTTTCGCAGGCACTATTATTACTCATTTATTTGGTGGCTCTGCCGGACGAGAGGGAACGGCCGTTCAAATTGGTGGCGCTTTTGCAGATCAATTTACTAAGCTATTTAAACTAAACCCTAATGATCGAAAAATCATTTTAATCAGCGGCATAAGTGCGGGCTTCGCATCCGTTTTTGGAACACCACTGGCTGGTGCTGTTTTTGGGTTGGAGGTTTTTGTAGTTGGATCTTTAATGTACAGTGCCATTTTGCCCTCGTTTATTACTGCTATAATTGCTGATTATGCTTGCAAAGCATGGGGTGTTGACCATACACACTATTCAATATCAGCAGTACCAGAAATGAATACGATATCTTTACTATTATCGATGACAGCTGGAATTTTATTTGGCTTAACCGCCAGAAGCTTTTCCGCCCTAAATCATTCCATTTCAAACCTATTTAGTATTATCAAATATCCACCTTTAAGACCACTTTTTGGAGGGATTTTACTTATTGCCATGATCTATCTAATTGATAATACTCGCTTTATTGGCTTGGGTATCCCTGTTATCTCTGAATCGTTTACGAAGCAAGAACCCTATTATACTTTTGCCATTAAACTCTTTTTAACAGCACTAACCTTAGGCTGTGGATTTAAAGGTGGAGAAGTAACACCATTGTTTTTTATAGGTGCAACACTAGGCAGTTTCTTGAGTGTTTTTATGCCTTTACCCGTTGGGTTATTGGCAGGAATGGGCTTTGTTGCCGTTTTTTCTGGGGCGGCAAATACGCCATTGGCTTGTATTTTTATGGGTGTAGAATTATTTGGAACCGACTCAGGAGTTTACATCGCCTTGGCTTGCATAACAGCCTATTTATTTTCTGGCCACAAGGGTATATACAGATCGCAAATGATTGGCAGTCCTAAGCATTTATTTTTAAAAAGGCATCAGTTTTTACGATAGTTTCTGCTAAGCACTTTGTGAATTGGCTTTGGCAACTTACATTTATCAAATCGATAATTTAGCTCCCAAAGCCTTGTAAATTAATACAATACCCTAAACTTGATGGTATGTTCAATCTTCTTCAGTGATTTAAATAACTGTTTATCGTATTCTGTATTGATATCTGTGATGGCATATCCAATTTCAGGGTTAGTCATTAAAAACTGACTCACAATATTAATATCATGTTTAGCAAAAACGGTATTAATTTTGGCCATGATACCCGGAACGTTTTTGTGAATATGAATTAACCTATGCGATTTATCAATTTTAGGCAACTGTAAATTGGGAAAATTGCTGCTTAGGTAAGTTGCGCCCGTATTCATAAAATCTGCAACACGCTTAGGTACAAAATCAATATTTCGGGGATTATTTTTCGGATCATCGAAAACCACGATGCCTTGTTTGGTACAAAGGTCTAGGTCAATTTTGTTTTTAGCGTTACCTAAATAACCAATCGTTTTGAGCTTGGCTGCGTTCTTCAATTGTTCCCTATCCATTTTCTCTCCGTCACCGAAAATGATGATGCCAACATCCTTCACATATTTTTCTTCAAACGAGGTTTTATGCCTGATGGATAAACCATCATTTTTTAATATGGAAATAGTTAAAGGATCTACATTACCGATAACCAGACACAAGATTCTATTTTTTGGATAAGAAATGGCTCTTGGCAGATCATTTACGTAAAGAAACTCGTCGAAACTCGGTGTAACATGATCGGCCCTGGAAACAATACTTTCACGGGCAATATTTTCCGTAAAAGCAAAAAACTTGTTAATCAATCCACTTTCGCGTAATTGAAAATCAGAATAACCATCACCAATACCGAACAGTTCGCCTTCCAACTTTAAATGCTGCAACAATTTCACCTTCCCGCCTTCCTCGCTCAAAGGATTGGCATGGTCATAATCGATTATTTTTCCATCACCTGTGGTTACAAAAGTGTTGGCATAAATATTCTCCTTTTTAATATGATACTGACTCACTACCGGGGTGATAAATTCCTTAAATCCTCCGGAAACGATGAGTACTTCATCTGCATGTTTTTTGAAAAACTCAGCATTGCGGGAAAATGAAGTGGAGACTTTTTTCTTTAAATGTTTAATCAGCAGCTTTAGATGGTCTTCATTCGCTTCTAAAAGCTTAACTCGCTGCGCCAAACTTTCGGAAAAGGAAAGTTTACCTTCCATTGCAAAGTTGGTATAGTCTTCAATTTTTTGGAAAATAGCCTCTTTGTCTGGGTGGTTCTTCAAAGAGATTCTGGCGAGTTCATCAAGCGCTTCTACCTGTGTAAAAGTGCTATCGAAATCGATAATGTAATACGCTTTTTGTTTGGGCATTATTTTAAATGTTGGATAATTTCTCGAATGCTTTGTTCAACTGGTTTAAAAACGATTCCAGTTTGATCAATCACCTTATTATTATTGTAATAACTTAACGTAACACTGCTGTTTGCGGTATCTTTTGTTATTGATGGCTCTTTACCAGTAAAAACAGAAATAAATTTCAATGCCCTCCAGGCTATGCCAAGCATCCAGGGTTTTGCTTCTTTGGTAGGTGGCTTAACTCCAAAACCGTTTGCGATTTGAGTAAACAAGTGTTTGTAATGAACATCTCCCGCGGAAATGATATAGCGCTCTCCTGAAACTTCACTATCCATCAATAAAATCATCGTTTTGGCAACATCTTCAACATCTACAAAACCCGATGCGCCATCAGTATAAAATGGGAAGCCATCCTTTACCAGTTTGAAAATGGCACCGCTTCCTTCAAAGCCCGCATTTTTGCCAATAATTACTGATGGGTTTACGATTACCGCATTTAAACCTTCATTAATGCCCCGCCAAACTTCCATTTCACCCTCGTACTTAGACAGACCATAAGCATGGGCTTTTGCATCATATTCCCAAAAATCCTTTTCAGTAATTTCTTTATTCCCTTTTTTTGCAAGCCCCAATGCAGCAACAGAGCTTACATGTAAAAGCCTGCAGTTATGTTCTATACAAAGGTTTACGATACTAGATGTGCCATCTATATTTACATGAAACAACTTTTTTTTGTGCCTGGCACTAAGTGAAACAAATGCCGCACAGTGGTAAACCTGCGTAACATTTTCAAAAGCATCTTCTAAATCAGAAAGTTCATTGATGTCGGCTTCAATCCATTCTATTGTGCTGATAGCTGAAATGAGTGCGGGAATTTTTGAGTTTTTCCGTTTCAACGCCCGAACAGCTAAACCTTTATTGGTTAACTGTTTTATTAATTCAGATCCTAAAAATCCCGTGCCTCCGGTTACCAGTATCATTTTATTTTTTTCGAGCTATATGTGGAAATACGCATTCAAAAATAGATATTTGAGCCGAGAGTTTTAAATATATGTCATTAACGGATTTCTTTTCCCCAGTAAACGTAGATAGTTTTACACCAAAACAAGGATTTTTAACCAGTCAGCTGGGTTTAAAAGCCCACATTTTTACAGAATCATTTCCTGATTTTGAAGAAAACACTTACGATTTAGCCATTTTCGGCGTACTGGATGGTAGAGGTGCGGTTAATAACGAAGGCTGTGCGCTGGCACCGGATTATTTCAGAGAAAAGTTTTATAAATTAAATGAAGGCGCTTTTACAAGTAGAATTGTTGACCTAGGAAATATAAAACATGGGGCTACGATAGCTGATACTTATGTTGCCGTTAAAATGGTGGTTTCGGAGCTGATCAAGAAAGATATTATTCCAGTTATCATTGGTGGAGGACAGGATTTAACTTATGCACAATATCTTGGTTATGAAGATTTAGAGCAAAAAGTTGATTTGGTGATTATTGATAATCAATTTGATATTGGCGATGATGACAATGAAGGAATTGCAACCCGGTCAGATTGCTATTTAAATAAAATATTTCTTCATCAACCCAACTATCTGTTTAACTACAGCAATATCGGCTATCAGACTTATTTTGTAAACCAGGAGAGTTTGAGTGTGATGGATAAGCTGTATTTTGATGTGCATAGATTAGGCGAATTTGCACAGGATATTACTTTAACAGAACCAATTATCCGCAATGCGAATATGATTAGTTTCGATCTTGGCGCAATTCGTTCGGCAGATGCAGCTGCAAATGCAAATACAACACCAAATGGCTTTGATGGCGAAGAAGCTTGCAGAATTGCCCGTTATGCCGGCATGAACGATAAGTTAACATCAATAGGATTTTATGAGTTTAATCCGGCTTATGACAATAATAGCCAAACCGCCTTTTTACTGGCGCAAATGATCTGGTATTTTATAGATGGCTTTTATGCCCGGAAAAAAGATTTCCCTTTAACGCCAAAATCGCAATTTATGATTTATAGAACCAGTTTAAAAGATGGTTCAGGGGAAATGGCATTTGTAAAGAGTAAAAAATCAGATCGTTGGTGGATGCAGGT
>NZ_AJLG01000063.1 GCF_000258495.1 Pedobacter agri PB92 | reverse complement strand
CTCTTAAGAAGTTTTGTCTCTTGGTTTTTATCCATCGCTGAAAGTTCATAAGATGTTTTAGAATGGACTAAGATAGCCAAATTATGCTTCTCCATCCATTTGCCAATGGTACTTGAAGGTAAGCCATATTTGCGTCCAGCTGCTCGCTGACCGAGCATACCGGATTTGATCTCGCAAATGATTTTCTCTTTCAGATCATCGCTTAACCGTCCCCAAGGTTTTCTAGTTGCAATTTTTGTTTTGTCTTTGCTTTTTGTTGCCATTTTTCAGTTTTTAATGACAAGCTATAGCAGGACGAGACAGTACATCTATTTCATTTTTTTGGAGACAGTAGGCTGGTCATTGCGACCAGCCTACTGTGAGGATTTATTATATAATTCTACGCTTCACCTTAACAAAATATCTTAAGCTGCGCGCCTACTGAGGCAACATTGTTCCAGGTTGAACGTAATAGATAAACGAGTTGTATAACCTGAGGCTTCACCTCACTTATTTTTCTCTTATTAATTTCTTTGCTAAAGGATCTGTAATCAAACATATTTCCAACAATGATCCAGACCTCCCGTGAGGTGCTTGGATCGGAAACAAGTTTTTCATAGGTCGCGTAAAATGCCTTGGGCGTAAGTCCACCCTTAATAATTCTTGATGAAACCGTACCTACCTTGGAATAAGCCCAGGGGTTAGTCCATTTGGCGATATTTGCGGTGGGCTTTTTATCAAAATATGGGGTCAGGTAATCCAGATTTTTTGTAGCCTGGCCACAGACTTCCTGAAAAGCAGTTGCGGATAGACCTGAATCTCCTGCTTTCGCATGGATAAAAACGACTCTTTTCTTTTGCGTATCCAATGCGATAAAATCACCAATCTCTCCCTGCAAATCATCGCACAGTAAGTGTTCGAAATCAAAAGCATTCTCTAATGGATTGTCGCCATATCCCGAGGCCTGTCTCGCAATCAGACCAAAAAGGGTATCTTTATGCCAGAGGTTGGAGGTTATGGGTAATGTTGCTATATTTCCTTTCTCACTGATTATTTTACTAATGCAGGGATGAGGGCTAAAGATTTGATTTAGATCGAGGTCTTTTTTCTTGCTAATTAAGTTTGCACCTGGTCTAAAGAAAAATTTACCTGCATAAACATATTCATTGCCTTTTAATACGATTCGAAAGGACTGGTTTGTGTTGAAGAATGCTAATATTCCCTCTTCGTTTTCGTATCTGCTTGATACAAATTCATCGATGCCCGCTGAAAAAAGGTTGAATCTCTTAGTGTCCGAAGCGTAGCTGATCACAAAATCGAATGCCTGATCATTGATGATCAGGGTAAAGGCGTTATTTTCGATGTTGGCACACAGGTCATCAAAATAAACCGGCTTACTATCCTCTCCAAATCTAAAGTTGTCAAGATCCTCACCGTCTATGTCAAGCAAAATGCAGATGCCCTCGACCGTTGCAGGCGGGTCTACCCTTTCGGCGAAACGCGCCATAAAAGTATTGATGGAAGATGAGGGTATGACGGTACGTAACTCTTGGTCAACTTCATCAATCCATAGCTGCAATTCATCAAAGGGTATCCGTTTTCCGGTCGCATCGGTGATGCGTCCATTCTGAAAACCAAGGTATCTTCTTTTGGTCTCGCCCTTTTCCCGTACTTTGCCTTCAATTCTTGCAGGAAAATAAGAATGGTCTGACAGGCCTGGCGCGGTCGCCTCAATTGAATTGGACTGAATTTCTTTACTTCTGATGTTGCGGCTTCCAATATCGGTGTTGATGAGAAAAACCTTGCTGATGTTGCGTTTGTTTTTAAAGAGTTTGACCAGGTTTTCCCTCGACACGGGTGCTAAATCCTCGATTTGTCTCATGGGATTGTTCTGCTCGCTGTCATAATAAAAGATATGTGATTTATCCATCCGGAGCATTGTAGCGGCTAGTTTTTGCTCAATGAACACCCCGTCTTTAACCAATGGGGAATTTTCGTATTTGATGTACAGGATGATCAGGCAATTGGGGCTGGTTAGTTCATGTTTTAGGATAGAATAATCTCTGCGTCCCCATTCCTCTAACAAGTTTTCTGAGAGTTCATTAAAAATTAAGCTGCCATCATGAAAATAGGCGTTCACTTTCTTTTGGAACAGAATTGATTTTGATAAACTAATTTCGCTAACGTTGACCAATTCTCTAAATGAGCCGTCAAAGTATAAAGTGGAGGCCTCCTTGTTGACTTTAAGCACATCGGTGATGTCGTAGAGTTTTTTACGCTTGTCGACCATCTTATCATAATCAAGGTAACTTTTCCACTCTTTCTTTAGTCCTTGTGCATCCAGTCCAAAAAGATATGCCGAACGATCCGGTTGAAGCTCCGGGTTTCTCAAAACTCTTCCAATTTGCTGAATGAGTAACCTTGAACTTTTAAAGGGTGCATACAGGGCGACAATAGAAAATTCCGGGTTGTCTATCCCTTCAACCAGTTTAAACTGGTGCACAAAGAAATCATATTTCTGTTGGCCAGCTGTGTCGGGAACCTCGGATAGCAGGTCATTTTTATCTTTGAAATTTTGATGGATACCTACAGCGCGCTTCTTGAGCTTTTTAAGGCTGGCAACTATTTTTTCGATATCAGACTGGTTTTCGCATCTGATGATTGTTCGTGGCTGCGCAATGCCCTGACCGTTCAGTATTTGTATGACCACTAATAGCTTTGCGAGTACCGCATTGACAAAAGTTGAAGGATTAAGTGTAGACAGATCAAGTTGCTGAATTTCCAGTGCACGCAGGATTTTGGCCTGTTCGCATTTGGAATGGTCCAGGGAAAAGAATTTTTCCTTATCAACGTTAAATATCTTATAGTCATTCCGGTATGGGGTGGCCGAAAAGAGTACAGTTGGCTTCCTGAAACTTCGTACCGTTTCACCCCAGGTGTAGGCTGGCTCTTTATGCCCCTCATCAAAAATGATGCAGTCTGTGTTTTTCTTAATTGCTTCAAAGGAAACGCTATCGTTCGCTGAAATATACTGGAGCGCCTGTATGGTGGTGACAATAATTGATTTTTTCCCTTCGATTTTGCTGATGACCTCCACTGCATCTTTGGGTAAAAGTGGCTCCACGACCTGATCTGGTAGCTCGCTGATGGGCTTGGCAATTTTGTTCCAGAATTTTTCCTGAACTTCTTTCAATATCTGGAATTTGAGCGCAGTGCTGGGGGTAATAATCAGGAAGTTTAAATCAGGATAAGCGACTCTGCTGAGCGCTGAAAAAACACCTGTTTTACCGGTTCCGGTCGGCATTTTAACTAAAAATGACTTGATATCGAATGCATTGATATAATCAATAATGTCTTTGAGTGCATCTTTCTGATGATCCCACAATTTTAGCTGGTTAACCGCTAAAATTCTACCTTCTTTATCTTGCATGAGAGTTGTTCGTTAATATGTGATCATATATTGCCGTCAATATACTTAAAGTTAGGCTAATTATTAAGTGTATCTGTTATATACAATCGACTTCTGTTAAGCTTGGCATGAACCTGGTCAGAAATATTGAAGAAAGTACGCCAGCGCATGTTGCCCGTATCCATGTCGGCAGTTTTGCGCGAGAGCATAAACCTTAACGCAAGACTTATGTCATTTAAAGCGTAGTACCTAAATGACTGCACGGTAGTCTTGTTCCGGGCTGTTATTAGTGGGGATTCTCCGGAATTGCTCCGGTTTTGCAGGTCTCTATGTAGAGGGATACCTGATTTAAGCATTTCGATAACTCGCCAAATATCTGATGATCCCAGAACCGCATGACTGTGAACCCTTTTTCGGAAAGTAACCTGTTAACCACCCTGTCTCTTTCCATATTTCCTTCTATTTTTTTTATCCAGAATTCAGCATTTGTCTTTATTTTCGAACGCACCGCCGGCCAGTTGTATCCGTGCCAAAAAGAACCGTCCACAAATATGGCCAGCTTATATTTGATGATGAGTACATCCGGTTTTCCGGGAATCTTACCCGAGTTCTTCCGAAATCTAAATCCATTTTGCCAAAGTGCCCTTCTAAGAAGAATTTCTGCCTTTGTATCTTTGGATCTGATCCTAGACATGTTGAGACTTCTGGAGGCGTTCGGCTGTTTCAGGGCTTCCAGGGATTTTTTTTTGGTATGTTTTCGCTCAGACACAGGTTAATAAACAAACTATGTTAGTGCAATGTTTTCAAGGAGTTGATCAGGCCTGTTTTTTTAACTTCCATCAGTATGCCCGGTGGTAAGCAGATAGGGCTTACCACCGGCTAGCGTTATTAGTTATTGAACATGCCCATTTGTTCGTCTTCAAGGGTTCCGACCAGGGATGCTCTATCAAGGTATTTATTCATCTTTTCACAGCTTGTCTCCGGGAGCAGAATGCAGGAATAACATGCGGCCAGATTTAGCCCGAGAAATCCCTGACCGCCTGATGCGGATATGCAAAGCGGATCGGAAGAACACCATCTGGCTTTATCTACACCCCTGTTAAGAATGCCGATCAGGTATTCCGGCAATCCTTTTTCAACCAGTCCTCCCAGTGAGCCTTCGGAGTCTGAGGTTGTTGTGTATATCAGGATGCCATTCATTTCGTTAATACTGCCGGCCTCATCCTCTTCGCTACAGTATATAATCTCGGCAAGTGAGGATGTGCTGTAACCGCAATCCTCTGAAAGCTCTTTGAGCAGGATATGCGAGAGCGTGTGCAGAAACAGGTAACGTTTGTTTATTGGCTGGTTTGCCTGATTAAAATCAGCGTTCGCACGTAAGATATTCGCATTAACTGCGCCGAGGCGGGCATCGTCGTACCGATCCGACCATTCCGCCAACAGGGTACTGTTGAATTCAAGAAAAATACCCTCACCCCGCACTTCCACTGCCGGCAGCTGATGGGTTTGAAGCGGTGTTTTGCGCGCGTCCTGAATCCGGTGAAATTCTGCCGTCTGCTGGGGATCCAGTCCATCTCCCGGATCTGCAAAGATAAGTTCTTCTGTCATCAGGGGCTTGATGCGCGTAAATCCCCGAAATACCTTTATCGCTGAGAGTTCATCGAGCAAAACCACACTTTTCAGCAATTCCTTACCAAGAGTTTCATTGTAGGTCCTGCCCGGCAGGTTTCTTTTTTTAAACCAGGTTTTTGGGTTATTGAAATCTGCTCCGAGAAAAGCCTTATACTCCTGTTGTCTCAAGAGAGCGGCTTTTTTTCCGGGCTGCGAGGTCCCCTCGTCACCAAAATAGCTGCGGATGAATATTTCGAGCTCTGACGGGGAATACCCCAGCTGGCTATGCCAGCTGAAAGCGGGATTTTTAAGTTTGCCCAGAATCATTTTTTTCCAGTCACTGTTTGTGTAATCCTGATACTCCTCGTAACTGTCCTCTAGCCGGTTGCTGATGTGGCCCTCTATTTTCAATCGCACCTGTGGCGGGCAGGACTGCTCATAGCTGCCCTGTGGCAAAAGGATGCTGCTGTAGATAATAGGAAAGATGAGATTTCCGGCACCGCGCTGCATTGTCCGGGGAAATACGGTTTTGGCGTAACGGCTCATCTCCTCCCCGTCCCAGGTCTGGGATAAGGTCGGAATATCTATTCTGTCCTTGTGAAAAGTACCGTCGTTCCCATAGCCTTTCCATGGTTTAGAAAGCATTCCGCGTACGTAGTTGAGATAATGACCGTGCTCGGGGCAGTCTCTTGCAAATATTTCCTGATCAAAGATCTCGGAGAGATCCTTATGGGCAACGTAAGTTCCGTCGGCACGTTCGCTTCGGATAACGATGTCTGAGAGACTTGCCGAACCACCTTTGGAACGGTAGTATAATCTGTTTCCCCGACCTCTTTCCTCCGGCACACGTTCGTGGACATACCAGTCCCAGGGAAAGTCGTCCAGAAATCCGTTTTCTGTGGCGATGACAAACCTCATTGGTACCATCACCGGTCCATCCTGGAGCTGGTTGTTAAAGCATGAGCGACACCAGAAAGGTTTCATCAGATAATCGAATGTTCCTATGTTTGTTGTCTTTTCCCTTCCCCTGGTTTTGTTACTGACTTCCATTAGACCACACTTTGGACAATAACAGGCCGCGGGAAAACGTATTCCGTAGGTTCTGGCTGTGCTAAGGCCGTCAAAAATAGGTGGCACTATGAATGAGGTCACTTTAAAGGCTTCAGCAAGTCGGGGATCATTGATGGTGATTTGTCGGTTCGGATTTTCTGCACCAATGTCCGGGGTACCCCAGTCTTGGCTTCCATCATCATGGCAAAGCATGATTAGCGAAAGCTGTGGCAAATCGATAATGGATCCGGCCGGCCAGGTGTGGATAACCTGTGATTGTCTGATGTCGAAGTTCATGTTTAGTTTTTGATGATGATTAATGAAGATGATTCCACGTTTCTTAACGTCTGTAGTGTGGAAAGATGTTCCTCCAGGCTACTTTGGGTAAACTGCGCCGGGGCATTGAATACCTTTCTGTGGAATTCAAATGTTGGCTGCATCCTTCCGGTAAGGGGATCATATTTTAGATAATGGTGATTATCCGCAAGCGTCCGGCCACCCTCAAGAAGTTCTATTTTATCAAAATAGTCCTCTTCTATTTTTCTGATAACCGGGTAAATCTCTTTTGTGGCAGATTCCGGATGGATTTTTTTGGCGCGTGCGGTCACCTGGTCAAGCAGATCCGAAATGAAAGTCCTGTAGGAAGGGCTTCTTGCGTCAAAAACACCTGGCCTGCCCTGTAGGAAAATACCCCGGGTCAGCGCGATTAATACTGTGGGGAGTACTTTTTCCAGTGCAGGTCCGGAAAAAGGGGTTACAGAAGTGGACTCGACGTGATAGTAGTAGGCCTGATGAAAAGATTTGAACCGCTCATAGTGTGAACGGTCACGGTTCTTTGTCGGGGAAAGGAAGGAGAAGACCACCCCGGGTTTCTCACGCCCAACCCTCGAGCTTGCCTGAATATACTCCGCTGATGTTTTAGGCTGTCCGTTGATGATCATCGTATTAAGTCTGGGCACATCTACTCCGACTGATATCATGTTTGTGGCGGGTGCGACATGTACGGGCTGGTTTTCTTTTGGAAACACATCACGCAGGAAGTCCATGAAGGTCTTTTTATCTGCTGAGGCCTCTCCCCGGTAAGGAAGTCCCAGTTTGATGAAAGACTCCTCATTGAGCATGACGGAAAAAAGACTGTGCAACGCTGACTCCGCTTCCTTCAGACTACGGATTCCACCGGCAAGCAGCGGGGCAAGTGCGGTCTGATTTTGTTCATTAAGTGATGGAAGGGTGGTTTTTTCCAAGCGGTCCAGACCCGTTGTGATTTCCTCTGCCGTCATCACGCTGGAAAGTTCGCAGAGTTCATCGTGATTGAACCGCTTCACGAAGGTGTTGAAGTGATTGGCCAGGAACTTGCGGTAGGCCACAATATCGTCTGTTAAAAATGTTCTGAATTTACCAAGCTCTTTCAGCGCATTGAAATATACCACCAGTGTGTAGTAGTTGTCCAGCGAGGAATTATCAACGGGAAGTGCCGGTATGCGCTCGAGTAATACCGATGTCAGGCGTATCAGCGCGGTACTGGTTGTGGTACCTGCTGCCATAAATCCTACATACATCCTGCTGGTCCTGTCCTCCCCGCTGATTTTCCTGGCAAAAAAGGAAATCATCCGCACTTATCCCGGGTGGGGGAAACTGCATAAAATGGCTGCGGGCGTAGAGACGGCTGCACTGCTGGCGGGCATTTCTGACTGTTGCTGATGCACCGATTATCTTAGGAAGAAGTCCACCGGCCTCCACGCACAGGCGCTCAATGGCGATTTCGTAAACCCCGTAAATAGTACCCAGCGCTGAGCTGATCAGATGCAGCTCATCCTGGATAATCAGTGAGGGCGCGGGATGTCTTCTAGCGATTGTACCAGCGCTGAAATCAAGATTAAAAAGGGTGAAGCAGTCGCTGTTCCAGGCCAGTTGTACATATTTATCAACTGTCGAAAAAAGCAGTGATGGTCTTTGCTGATAAATAAGCTTGTCAACTTCATAGATAGGGAGGGTAAATCCTTCCCTTTGGGGAAGCGTTTTCGCTGTTACATGAAAATCGCAACGGGTATTTGTACAGGCAATATGAAATGGTCCGGTTGCCTTACCTTTAAGGTGTAAGCGCTGGAAATATCCCCAGCGTCCGGTAACTTTGTTTGAAACCTGCTCTTTGACCAGGCGGTTACCACAGCAAGGGCAGGATAGCACCGGCGGGCTGATAATCCAAGGATTTATAGTTTGCCCCTTATCAATAGAGCGGATATAGGTGGCGTAATTTTCTATCTGTATTTCAATAGTGTTCGGAGTCATTGAGGAACCCATCCAGATACCATTGGATATTCTGGTCTGTCCATAATTAAGAATCTCTTTTCGCCGGATGAGTTCACAGGCACAAACCAGAATTCCCGCGCGCTCGAACTGCTGCTTATTGAGTAAGCGCAGGGTATAGCGCATTAATACCGAAACCCCGGCGCCATCATTCGGATTTCCAGAAACGGATTTGGCGGAAAGCCGTCTGTAAAATATCGTGAAAGCCGTCAGGCCGAGGTATGCTTCGGTTTTTCCTCCTCCGGTCGGAAACCAAATCAAATCAACTGTATCCCGGTCCTCGGAGGAGGGATCTATAATCCCTTTGATCTGCGAGAGTAGGAAGGCCAGCTGAAAAGGTCTCCAGCGTGCCAGGGTTCCTTTTCTTGAAGCATTATCCGGGGAGAGACGGCCGTCTTCCCAGAGTTCGCCTGAGCCCGCATCATACGGAATAGCCGAGTAGTCCGGCAGCGCGTCATCGAAAACCTCGCTATCATGCTGAACACGTTTTTTAATACGCCGGTGCCGGCTGAAGTCAGCCATTACCCGCTGCACAAACATTGCCTGGTTGGCATCCTGAAAAGCTTTGAGTGCATCCGGGTTTTGGTCTAGTAAGGTAATCCCTTCTTCCATCCGGCCCAAAAGTTCCTGGCATTTTCCCAAGTTGGACTCCACCTGCTCCAGGAGTTCACGCCTAAGTGGTGGGTGTTCGGATTCGGCTGCTTGTTGCTGGGAGAGAATCCAGCTGCCGTAGCTCATGCAGAACTCCCTCAGCTCGGCACGCACGACCTTCCAGTCATAGCTTGGGTGCAGGGCCTGGCCTCCAAGCTTTTTCATAAAGAGAATTTCTTTCCCATGATAGGCGGGCGGATTCATGTCTACTCCATTTACTTTTTCCACCGGAAGCACTTCCGTTTGCACCAGGTCGGTAAGATCACCTGTAGTGGACCAGTTGACTGAGATACCGTGACCCAGGCCATAAGTCTTATAGTTCCGGTAAAGGAGTTTTAGATTGATGTCCTCCTCCCCCATGTTCCTGAAGGAAGAGAGGTCCTCGAAAGGAGAAAAACCTGACGGACAGATCAATTTGATGCAAGGCTGAAAGATGCAGTCCAGTGGACGCTTCTGATCTTTAAAACTGGCTGCCCGGACATTGTTGATCAGGGTAAAGGTTTTTATCTCAAAATCGGTGGCATGGGGATAAGGCCTGGTTACAATGGAAAGGCGACAGGCATCACTTAGAATTATTGTTTCAACCCTCCCCCTGCATTCGTAGAGAAATCTATCTTCCACGTTCGGCCCGTTTTGAGAATAATCAAATTCTGCAAGAAAAGGCTGCCTGCTGAAGACCCTTAACCTGGAGCTGCCACCTTCCCGGGCGGTATTTTCCCGTTCCACTGTAATGGCGTGGTAGGTAGCAAAGGATACGCCCAGGTGCAAATGGCTTCCTTTTCTGACAAGTACAGAAAGACCGGCGGCAGAGGGTCTGAATTTGGTACTGAGTTCGAGTGAATCTTCTTCACCCGATGCCGACTCCTTTGTGGAGCGGGAACGACGGCGACCGGAATAATATTCAACTTCCTGGTCATTGACATCTGCCTGTTCATGCTCTTCTTCTGCGTTCTTTTTGTTCTCGCCATTCTGATCATCCACGCTGGCACCCAAATCAGGCGTGTCATCGCCATACTCCACACCCGAAATCACAGCAGGAAAAAGCACTCCCACGGTATAGAAATCGAGCGGGTTTTTATCAAGTTGTTCTTCTTCGCCGCCCATAGGGCCAAGTAGTGTTCGCTGGACTTCATTGAAGATGTCCATTCTGATATCCTGTTCCATATTAATTCATTTGGTCATATCGTTCTTCAATTAAGTATTTGAACCTGCGGTCGATGTAGACTGTCCCCTGAACACAGGCCCGTGTACCCGCTATATACAGCAGATGCATCTGTCTGAGATTGGAGGGGTCATAGTTTACCGGCCCCAGGGTAAGGATAAACTGATTTTCAAGTCCTTTGTAGGCATGTATTGTCAATACCGCAGTCTTATTTTTCTCCTTCAGCGCTCCGGAATGAAGCTTCGAAGGAGCGAGTGCCAATACCTGTCCCACCTGGCTTTTGTCCGCACAGAGGATACTGATCTCCTCACGGCAAATTCCATGGGCCTCAAGTTCGGAAAGTCTTGCCATTAGCTGATTATCCCGGTCTTTTTCCGATGCGTAATATTTTATCTGGCTGGGCCAGTTATCAACCTGGCGCAGACAGTCCATTTTTGGAAGGCCTGTCTGTACTGAGGCGGTTTTAATCATTGACACGGTGTTGCGACAATTCAGCTTAAGGGGAAGTACCACTGTCGGATAAGCTTCTTTGAGAAAGCTAAAATATTCCTCCGCATCTGTGTTGTAAATATTCTGGAAGTCTTTATCCATAAATACCGTGAAGGCGCCACTGTCAAGCCCGCCTTTGAGTAGACTGCCAAGGGCATCGAACTGATATTCATTTAGTATATCCTGTCCCTCATCGATGATCAGGTAGTCAAAGCTGCCACGAAATTCCGCTCTGAGGTTTTTATTAAAAAAAAGCGGTAACTCGGTGAACCAGTAATCGCTGTCTTCATCCCTTATCCCCGGAAGCTGGCTGTTGAGATATTGCTGATCCCGTAAAAGTCCGTGGAGGTGCCTCATCTCGGCAAACCCTTCTTTAATGCCCAGAAGCGAAAGTTTAGTTCGCAGGTGGGTGATGAGGTTTTTATTGTAACATACAAAAAGTACCTTTTTTCCCTCTTCGCATTTACGCCGAAGGAGCTCAAGCGCGAGAATTGTCTTACCTGTTCCAGGACCTCCCTGTATGAGGGCTGCTCTGGAAGGATTATAATCGAGTGTATCAAGGCTATACATCTGCATTCGTGTAAAATGCTGCTGATCCTTTACAGCCTGGTCCAGCAGGCCGATTACCGGAAGGGTAAAATGAAAACTTCTGCGAAAGAAATCAGCAATTGTACTTAGTTCTTTTGAGCTGATCCCGCTGCGCCCGCTATTCTGGGGATGGGCAGTCCAGTAAGCTTTAAGTCTGTCAATGTAGCGGCCAAAGGACATTTCACCCTGAGCATCGCTATGATCATAAACCAGATCAGGTTCATATTCCATCGAGGAGATTCTTCTTCTGGTGAAGTCCTCTGGTTTCAGGCAGTCCGGGAACATAACCCCTATCCCAAAACCAAGGCGTCCTGAAACATGAAAGCCTTTGAATAGTCCAGGCAAATGATAGTCTCTGGTTTGAAAAAGTCCATCATAGGCCTGTTTGAAAGGATCGCCTTTTTTGGTCCCCCCCATCACATACCAGTCCGCGGTGGAAGCGTCGTATTTAACGGCACCGCCCTTTACTTCCAAAAAAAGAATGCAGTCGCTGTCCATGTAGACAAAATCAATCTCGCCCTTTAGCTTGGATGTGCCGGTATTGCACAGCGACAGGGAATGAAAAAGGTATTTTGCACTATTGGCGAATAGTTTTTCTTTAACCGCAGCATCGTATATTCTTCGTTCCGCGGAGGATTCAAATCGGTATCCCTGAATGTTTGAGGGGCTAATAGGCATATTTTTTTTACGGTTTATTTTGCTACAACGGTTAATACGGTTTTAACTTCCACATGGTCAATAAAGCTGTCCAGAAGTTGTTCATCGAAGATATCCTCCTGCCAGCCATGGCTAATATTTTTTAGACTGTAGATGAGTTTGAGTATAGCGGATTTGATAAATCTTGATTTGATTTTTTTGAGCTCCCGGCTTTGGTGATAGTAATCATCCTTCAGCGCGTCCTCCACAATACCAAGGTCTACCAGCACCAGCAACAGGCGTTTGAATCTGTTGGGCTGGAGTGTCTCGCCGTCGATCCATTTCCTGATCGTCTCGGGCACTACAATAGGGAATCCCTTTTGGTTGAGGATAGCCATAAAATTATAGATGCCTCCGTTATTGCCTAGAAATTCCCGGATACCGCTGCGCCACCTGAGATCATAATCAACAGCCCTGCTGTAGCTTTTATGACTGGCAAGTGCTTCGCTGAGCAGGTTGCGAATGCCGCGGCGGCTTTTCGGTACTATAACCTGATCACCCATTTTCAGTTCTTTGACCTCTTTTTCCAACTCCTCGTTCTGCTGGCTATCATTTTCCTGATAGATAAAAACGCTCTGATGCTGCTGGAAACCAAGCTGACTCCCGTCTTCAAAAAATACGAGGTAGGATTCAACTGCTCCCGGTCTGGGGTTGTTTCGAGACGAGGCATTCCAGACGATATCCCTAACCACATCCTCTTCCTGTTCAGCTGCCTCCTGCTCGCTGGTCTCCCCGTTTCCCTCCTCATCCAGAAAAAGGAAACGCGAAGGGGTGCGAGTGTCCTGTGGAAAAGCGGTATCAGGAGGAAGGTTAAGCAGTTCGAACTTCTCAGTTGTGGGACTGATTTTATCGATCTCTGCCTGTGCGCGGTCTGCATACCAGCCAAGAAAGTGGTAGCCGCGGGCATCAGTGAGGATGAGCTGGCTGGCGTCGCCCGGATCGGTCAGGAGCATATTTATTAGGGCTTTCCCCGCACCAAGATAAACCACCAGACATTCCTTTTCAAGGTTAACATTACCTGATAGAAACTGCTTCTCGTCAGAAAATATGATGTTTTCCGGTGCCAGACTGATAAGAGAGCAAAGATTTCGCTGGTCGTCAATATCGTGGTTTCGGGAAACCAGCAGCAGGCTTTTGTGATGGTGGATTGATATGGAAGCGTTGATTTTTTCGGCAAGCCTTTCGTTAACCCCGTAATCGGCCTGCTGTATCTGCGTAAAGTGTTTTAGGGTTTGTTCAACAAGTCCGTGATCCTGACCGCCCGGAAACCATCTTTTAGCGAAATCATGGAATAGTGCATGCTGGGAAGCCAGCGAAGCATTAAACCGCTCGCGCTGGTAAAATGAGCTTAACCTAGACTTGGTCTGGAACAGTATTTTCACAAGAGCGAGAATTTCACCGCTACAGAAGTAGTTCATGGCGAGAGATTTCCACCGGACAATAATTTCTTCAAGGGCAACGACTGCTGAGTCGAGTAGACTGGTGGTGATTTTACTAACAGGAATGTGCTGCAAGACATCCATATTTTCCAGCCGGCGAAACTCGGTTGCTTTCAGCATCCAGGCCATCGGAGTGATACCATTGGAGGCAAGAAGTGCATGTACGTCGAAATTGCGGTTGCTGCACACCAGGTAGATGTCTCTGAAATAACTGCCCAGTCTGCTGAAATACATTTCTTCCAGCAGGTCCAGGTTTTCTTTAAGTTCCCCGCTCCGGTCCCAGGCTTTTATCAATAGATCAAAATCCTCGATGACGATGGTGCGTAGCTTGCCAAGTGACGGTCCCCCGAAGGTCATGATATTCTCGTAAGAAAATAGCGTATCCGGCCGGGACAGTAGTACTGTAACGGGCATATTTTTTGTTTTTGCCTGTGAAACCTGGATGAATTTAATTTCTTGGTCTGTAAATACAGTTTTCTGGATATTAAGGTGTTCTTTCAGGCTGCTGCCTGATATCGTTACATTCCCCAGCAGGGTTTCAAATCTTGAGGGCTGGGTAAAAAGAATAAGTCCCTCGTGTGATTTATCGTTCTCTTTAAGACGAAGTGAAAAGATATTGCCATCGCTGGCTTTTTGGATGCGCTGAAATCTGTCAATAAGTTCGCGGAGTCCATGGGCATTGGAATACGCCCATTTTATTTTGTAGTCCTGTGAAAAGGGAATCTCGAAATGCCGGTTCTGACCATGCAGCATCAGGCTCTGGCTAAGATAATCGACCATGGTCACCGAGCATACCGAACCATTGACAACAACTTTTCGCATCTCCGGCTGAAACCTGGTGGTGAAAAAATCCTGTGCATTTAGCGCTGCATTAGCAGCTTTTCGGTAAAAACCAAGGGCAATGTAAAATGGGAGCAGGTGCATGCCGGGCGAACCAGACTGCATGTAAAGGCTGATCAGGCGATTCTTGGAATCGGTGGTATTCTGAAAAATAAGAAAAGGTAACAGCGTATTTTCACTGAACAGCCGGAGTGAGCGGTGGTTCATGGTGAACCTCGTATTTTTTAAATCCGGAAATTCTTCCGAAATGACTGTTTCCAGGTATGCTTTACTGATCATTGGAGAGCGTTATCAGGTTTATTAAGGTTAACTTTTATTTTTTTCAAGAACAGAACTGACAATTTCTGCAATCTGGAAAGCCAGATACGGTGGTACGGCGTTGCCAACCTGATGGAACTGTTGTGTGCGGCTTCCGCAAAAAAAGTAGTTATCAGGAAAAGTCTGTATCCTGGCTGCCTCACGCACAGTCAGGCTTCGGCACTGTAGAGGGTCATAATGAATAAAATAATGCCCGTCCTTGGAGATATGGCTGGTAATGGTTGTCGCCGGCTCGCCGGCCAGCTGCACCCGAAAGCGGTCATTAAATTTGCCGCTTTCTGCATTGGAATGGTCCGGCAACAGATCATCCCCATACGCCCGGTAATCAGCCATTCTGGGAAACTTACCAAATTTGCGTGTGTAAAGCGCGGAAAAAAGATACCTTTTCAGATCACTTGAAAGGTGCCCCCTTGACTGATGGTTGAGTGAACCCGACAGCCTGCTGTCACTGTACCAGTGGTGCAGTGGGTGCGTGGCTGAAAGTTCACTTTTTCCCTGAAGGTATTCTGCGCCCCTGTCTGATGGAAAAATCGAATTTTGTCTGAAACTGTCAGGTAATAATTCAGCGAGTTCATCTGCATAACGTGATACATGCTGTTTCCAAAGACTGTATGAGTCTTCAAGATTCACGTAGTTGCGCTTTTTTTTGATTTTTCCCTCGACCAGATGCTCTGTTGATCCGGAAAAAGCCCTGTAGATACTGCTACGGATTTTCGGTAGATCAGAAATTACCGAGCGAAGTGATACGCTTTCTTTTTGCACCAGCTGTCTGGGCTGAACATTGATGTCCTCGCGAATTCCCAAAAGAATAACCCTGTGCCTGCGCTGGGGGACGCCATAAAGCTCCGACTTAATTAGGTAATCCGAGTCGCTGCGTACCGCTTCCCTGACCAGCGAATATATTCTGTATCCGGGGCAGGGATTCAATGGAAATACTGTTGCGGGATCGCTTAGATCAGCTAAAATATTATCGAAAATTTTTTCTCCGTTAACTTTTGCGGATAGCAGTCCCTTAACATTTTCCATCACGAAGACCGCAGGCCGGTGAACGGCAATAATACGCAGGTACTCTTTATAAAGGTGTACCCGGTGATCCCCGTCCTGAATGCCCCCTACACGTGAACGGCCGACAAGGGAATAAGCCTGGCAGGGCGGACCACCAATCAAAACCCAGTTTTTTTCTCCGGCAATCCCGCTGCGAATGCGCTCGTCAACTTCGTTTTCCTGGGTTTTACCCAGCGTTGCCTGCCAGGCTTCCTGATCTGCGAGCCTGTGTTCGCCGGAAAAATTGCTGTACAGCTTTTCAAGACTGATGCTGCCTGAAAGGAAATGGTAATAATCTTCAGGAAGTTCGTTAATCGGAAACTGTCTCAAAAAGGCCCTTAATTTGAGTGTTTCGCGTGCCTGGGCATCCATCTCTATCGAAAGGCGTACCTGATAGTACCTCTTCCCATTTCGGGATAAGCTGCTAAAGCCCTCTGCCAGGCCACCTGGACCTGCGAATAAGTCGATTACGGGAATTGCTTTCATTTTGGTACATACGCCCCGCGATGCAAAACCTCCGGACTGACAAATAGATTGGCTACCGGTTGTTTGCAGAAAGAGCGCTTGTTTTGATTTTGGAGCAATATACCGGCTTTTTAGGCTGTATGAAAAAAATCGTATTTTTTTTTTTCAACAATTGACCTTGCGAATGATGAGGCAACGGGTATTTTTGTCTTTTCTAAGCAAAAATATGAGAAGATACTTTTATCGTAATGAAGAAAATACTTGGATTGGCCCTTACAGTCCCCTGATGCTCGTTTTGCATGTGCTCATGGGTAAAATACACATTCATACCGCAGTTTGGTGGAATACTGATTCGAATTCGCCCCATAAACACCCTTCGTAGTGTGGTGCGGAAAGAAAAAGCGTCTATGAACTGGGATTTATGCCAAAATGGTTTTTTCGTGAAAATTCCAGACTCGTTTTAGCGACACTTAAGGAAAAAATAACAACAATGCTGAGACCCGGGGCCGCTCAGGGTTTACCACTTCAGACTGTTGAGCCGGGGAAGCTTTTGGATGGTGCGCCTGAGAAATTTCTTAATCCTACTCTCTCTGCTATTGCTGATTTTAATGCCCTCTCAAGATTCGAAGTTACCTTTCATTATCTTTCGGATGGGCGGGCAAAATCGGCCAGTTATCCGGTTTATCTGCGGCACAACCCTGCCAGGGGTTTTTCATTCAATATCATTCTTGAAGAGCTCCCTGGCGTTGGCGGGGTGAACTACCCAAGCTCTTACGGGCTTCACCGCAGCCTATACTTAAAAAACCGCGGGATGACACTGAATGTACCCGAAAACTCGGTCACAGACTTTCACACACGCTTTCCGCACATCCCGCAGCAGTTGACAGGCAGTTTCACCGAGCTAAAAACGCTGGATGAACAGGATTACAACGGGAAGTTCCAGCGGCTGATTCTGACTTTCCAGGACACTGATACCAATGAGGTATTCAGTGTGGTTCGTTCGAGTGGCCAGCTGGTCTGCGACCGGGAATCATTTAATGAACATGACAGTCTGATGGGCCTTCGTTTTAGACTGGGAACTGCCTACCGTAGAATTGAAATCGAAAAAAAGCAATATCACTTCTGCAGTCCTGACGGACGGCATTTCGTGCTGGACAGTCTTCAGCACCAGGACCATGAGTCCTTCAGGAAACATACCGGGGTGATCAGGATGGCGCTTGGGGTACTTTCCGGCCGCTATTATGCTGATGAAGCCTATTATCTGATTTCGGGTGATGCGGATTTTAAATCGGTCTGCGGCATCTGGTATGTACTGGAAAACCAGACGGTAATGTCTTCAAGGCGGGTTATTGACAGTATTACCTATCAACAGCATCACGATTCCTCACTGGAACCTGATCCGGAGCAAACCAATTATAGGGCGGCTATGAGCATTGAGGTATTTGAAAAACTCTGCATGTTGATGCTGAATCACGATCAGGTTCTCAGAACAGCTGAGCTGGTCATTCGTGCGATGAATAATCCCGACCCCGTTCAGCAGGGTGTGCTGTATTCTGCCGCGCTTGAAACCCTGACCGGTTCACTGAGCGAAATAAATGAGGACAGGCTTAATCCGGTACCTGACAAAGAAGTTTTTACAAAATTACGGGTGGAACTGGAGCATACTCTACAGGCCTTTCAGGGGGAAATCCCTGGAGAGGGAAAGACTATTCTAAGGAACAAAATCAGCAATCTGAACTCCCCTACCAACCGGGATAAACTCGTGAAGACTTTTGGTCTTTACTCGATTAGCCTGAGTGCCCTTCAGATTAAAACGATTGACCACCGAAATAAATTTTTGCATGGAAATTCACCTCTGGACAGAACATTCAAGGTCGAGTTAACCAGGATTTCGCTGATTTTGCATAACCTGATCGTAAAGTTACTGGTAAAATATGCTGGCTATTCAGGCCACTTTATTAACCTTGCTAATCTGGAATTCCTCAGTGATGAACGCAATGCACTGGAGCTTGCCAAAAAGTTGCAAAAGTTCTTAAATCTTTTTCGAGAGGTAAAGGATATGGAAGCCGGACGGGGAATGAAAGGCAGGAAAAGATCAGGGCAGAATTTGAAATCCTACGGGAGGAAATAGATGATCTTCGTGTTGTGGAAATTATCTGATCAGAAACGGAGATAAAGGCTGCGAAACTTCTTTTTTAAGTTAAAATGGGTTACGAGCCTTTTTCTCTTTTTTTGATACAGGACTTATGGAACTTCGGGGAGGTGGAGTAAAATGGGCTAGACAATGTCGATATGTGCGTTCAACCGCAGTACATAACCGGTGTCAAGCTGAAACTGACTGATCTTACCCTGCTGCCCCCTGTCGAATACGGGCTTCTGCTTATTTACCAGATGGGCAATCTTTACCGCAAGCTGTTTTGCTTCTTCCTGTTTTTCAAATTCAAGAATTGTGGCAGTAAGCTGAGCGGGATCCGCCCAGGCGCCCGCACCCTGACTGCTGTCCTTGAGTTCGACGAAAATCACCACATCTTCATAGGTTAACATGCCATCGCACTTTTTGCCCTGTTTTCCATCCGGGAGTAGAGGAAAATCAATACAGTGGTCGATGGCGATAAAGGTCACCTCGATTGCCCGGTTGTTGTGAACCACTGCTATCCATTTTTCTCCATGCGTTTCATCAAGATAGGCAGGAAGATGGGGTGGCGGTGGATCGTCGCAGATGCCAAAGACCCTTTTGCCTGATTTACCTACGCATTCTGCCCTGAAAAAATCCACACTCATCGGGATAGTTTTTGTTGCAGGAGCAATAAATCAGAGAAAAGGTCATTGGTGTTCCCCAACTCCCGGTTTAACCAGTTATCGTCTGAAGGGATGCCGTACTCATTTGGAAGCATCCGGATTATCCCCGTCTCTTCGCTAAGTTCATATATGGTAAGCTCATTATGCGATATTGATGCTCCGGCAGGAATAATTTTTTCAAAATCGTTCCGCAGCTCATCAGTGAAAACGTTCCTGTATTTATCCGAAATCTCCCCGGCTTTTACTGCCAGGGTAAGGTAGTTTACGATATAAGGGCTGTGAGTGGTTAAAACCAATACATTGTCCGCCCGCATATTGTTAAATTCAAGCAGCATATTCAGTACCTTTCGCTGAGATGATGGATAGAGATTTTGCTCAGGTTCTTCCACGATATTGAAAAACAGAGAGTAATAATATTTGGAGGTTAGACGCTCAAGGTAAATTCGTTTAAGTCCTTCGGCAATTTTGTTGTTGTTCAGCACTTCATTGGCCTCCTTGCGCATTTTTTTACTGATCTTAATACTCAGCGGGTTTCGGTGGTTGTCATCCCGGGACTGTATTGATCCCATCAGGTACCGTGTCACAACAAACAGCGGAACCAGCGACTGAAAACCGCTGGATGCTTCCGAGAGATTAATTCTGTAACCTTTTCCGCTAAGAATTGGTGTTTCGCTTATCGAATCATACATAATCCGGGCATCATTTATCGGCAGATCAATCGATGAGGTCAGCTCGCTCATCGCATCGGTGAACTCTTCAGCAAAAGTGTATAGCGTACTGGGCAGTCCCTTTAAATCCTCGAGATTCTTAACCGCACTGGTCAGGTTGCGTTCTGCGGGCACATACATAATCTTTGGAGATTTGAATACCTCGGGATCGAAAGCCTCTATGGTTATCTTTCCATACCTGTACTCAAAATTAAGACCGGCACCCTGATAGGCGATGTATGTACTCTTTTTCAAATATTGCTGTATATTCTGATAGGCGCACCGTTCACGAAACCAACCCTGACGGTAAATATGTTCGAGCGAAATTTCTCCCCGCATTAACGCTTTTTCAATCCAGGCCAGGGTGGATATCAGTTTGGCCACCGTGCTCTTACCTGCTCCCTGCGCGCCGATGAGTACAGTTACTTTATTTATGTTTATCCAGCCTAGTTCCTCACCCTTATCTGTTTCGGACAAAAAGCCTTTCCTGATGGGACCGAAATTCTGGATCTTGATTCTACTCATATCTTGGACTGAAATCTTTAAATTCAAAATTAGCAAAATTCACCGAATACAAGAATGTTTCCCAAATATGGGAGAACCTTGTCAATAGGCACAGTATGCGTATTTCGGCGAATGTGGTCACGGATTCCGCATTTATGCTGACAGCCCGTTTCGCTCCAAAGTGGCGGACGATTTCGGAGCAAGCTGGTCGTTTTGACCATTAGGTCAACTTTCTTAAATTTCTGGTAATTGAGTTTTTGGTGAATGCTGTCTTGGTGAGGTTGAACCGATCGGTAAAACAGATTCAGTTTAATGATCATGAATGTCTTCGGAAAAGCTGTTTTTAACGGCTTAAGAGGCATAACAATATGATTGAATGACTGAGGTCCTCTGGGATTTTGAAAGTCTATTTAGTAGCATTCGGGTATCCATTAGTTTGACACTGGAAATTAATAAGAAATGAAACTAGATTTCGGAGTTGCATTTGTTCAGAGGGAAAGGAACAAAAATGAAAATTCCCGGTAATCATTTTGGCGACCAGTTTGGCCCGAAATCGCTACGCTACTATTGCCGAAATATGCACTATTAGAATAACTGTCGAACTTTTTACAAAAACATAAACATTTAAATATTAGATATTTGAAAATAACTAAAGTCTAAAAAAAGTCAAATCCCCAATGGTACATCGAACATCAAAAATCAGCCTTAAAACAAGGATTGAGAGGGATTATCAGAATAAGATAAATTTAGATAAAAAAGAAAGTGCCCTAGGAGATCCCTAAGACACTTTTCCTAAGCTGGGTAGGTAATGGGGCTCGAACTCGTTTAGAGCTGCTTCGCGGCTTGTTCGCTTTAAGACTAGTTTTTCAGTTACCACTTACTCACTTAAGATAAATGAATTGTAAATCTTTTTTGCGTTATTTCAATTCATTTCATAAATTTGAGAAGTTACATTTGAGCCCAAAAATGGTCATTTTTGACAGTTAGTGAGTCGGATTTATGTTTTGCAAGTAATTGTTAGCCAGCAAGTTATTTAAATAAAACTTGTTCTGGTTTCGTCGGAACATATTGATGCCTGCATTAATTAGCCACTTCGCTAAGGTATGTTTCATGCCTCACCATTCCCAAGCCGCTAATGCTTTGCTATCGTGCCACAAAGCCTACTCTATTCTTTATTGCAGTAATTTCCAGTTGAGCATAAAGTTGACCGGTGGAGTGTTTTTAAAATGCCAGGCCAACTAAGAATTAAGAGAGAAGAAATTAAATTACTCAATTCTCAGCCTAAGCAATCTGATATTTAAGCCCTAAACAGGCTTTTGAAGAAAATAGATGTGAATGCATTTGAGGAAAATATATGTAATAATGATGAATGGAATGGTTATCGGCAAGATACTGTTAGTAGCGTTTTACTAGTCTCAGCTGACAATTTACTAATCAGGCTTTTAAAATCCTTTCGCTGGTGAAGAAACTTGCTGCTCATCTAACTTAGGTAATTACTTAGTTCGTTGCTAATAATTTTCTTGTTTTTGGGTTTCCATATTTTTCAGCGGCATATCCTAAAGACTGCTGATCCAAGCTCCTCGCTGTTTTCAATGCCTTTTCAAGTACCTTGGGCTGATCCTCAGCAAGTGAATCCAAATTATTGATTAGGTCAATCACCAAAAATTCCTTGGTAGGCTTGGTTGGAAAAGCTGACTTTTTTCTAAAGCTGAACAATTTGTTACCCAATTTAATATCTCCGCTGCGCAGGTGGTTGTAAACAATCTGTTTGTTATACAACTGTGTCGTCCCCAGGCCCAATGCATTAAAATAATTGAAAGAAGTAATCAGAAAGTTGGTATTGTCCAAGAATTTCTTGATGAGCATATCATCCGCCGGTGGTTCAAAACCAAATGCATTTTTCTTCGGAAAGTGATATAGCCCAGGGCCAACTCTTTTCAAAGTTCCCTCACCTGTAAGTTCCGAAAGATGCCTGTCTATTGATTTTGACCACTTTTGCAGTTCATCCCTTTTGTATATCACCCCTTTTTTAAGATGACTCTTTAATTCCTCTAATTTTGGCATAACAAATCCTTTCGGTTACAAATATACGAATTATTGAAATAATTTGCATGATTTTTGACGAAATTTCATTCAATAATCAACTCTAGAAAGTCAAATTGAAAAGAGCTTTTGCTTCTACTATTGGAGACACCATCACCATTCATTTTGGGTAAAAAGCGTAACCAGCTTTATATTAAAACCTGGTATGTTGATTTCATTAATTATTCTTCGATCCACTAGACCCTTAATTAATTCCCTATTCCGGCCTCCAACTAAAAAAGATCTCGCCATCAATATTAATGGGTATTTAATCAGAAACAATTTCAAATATCCCTTTGAAGATCGTTATCAGCTCATTTATTCCAGTAACAAATGAGGGCTTAAGTATTGTTGGAAGTTCACCCAGCCTCTTTTGAAATTCGGTCGAGATCTAAGTCATAAGTTTTTGTGCCCTCTACAGCAATTAAAATACGAGCAACGATATTAAATAAGTCCTCTTAAAATGGCTTTTTTTTTGTACTAAAACTCTCCTTTGGCATGATATATATTACATCTTTAGCAATTGATCAAGTACATTATTATCATCCATTAGACTGCCAAGATCAGGCGCAACATTGTCAATAAGTTTTCCATTTTTGTCAATCAATACATGATGAGAAATACTAGACACGTTATAAGCCTGACAAACAGGATTTTTTGTCCACCCTTTCGCTAAAAGATTTATGCCATTTAATTTTAAACTTTTGAGTTTTTTTTGCCAAGACTGTTCATCTGCATCCACGCAGATATTTATAAAAACAACGTCATTATATTTTTGATGTATCTTTTCTGCATATTGATTGATTTCGTTGATGCAGGGATTACAGTAAATACCCCAAAAACCAATATAAACAACCTTACCTTTAAAATCACTTAACGATACGTTTTTTCCATCAGTATTCTTAAGTGTAAAAACCGGAGCCTGCGTTCCCGAACGTAAACGCTGTATTTTATCATGGAAACGTTCAAGGGTATCTCGATATGATCTGGAAAGAATATCATCTTTAAATTTTTGATATGCTTTCTCAGAATTTTCGTAACCATAATCAGAATAGCCTGTAATGATCGAATTGGTGAGGTACCAATCCATGATAATGTTTGAAAGATACAAACCCGAGAGCCCGGCATAGCCATTGCCCAAGGTAAAGTTATACTCTTTATTTGCCGGCCCTTGGTTAGCAAGACTAACCTCACTGAAGGGGTTATTGGACCGAACTTGATTTTCGATATAGCTCCTGTAGTTTGGCGAAAAAGCAAAAACATTTTCATTGAGCAGATCTTCCCTACAGCCATATTTTAATGCGGCATCGTTCAGGCTATCAAGATTTAGCCTATACTGCTTAAACTGGTTTGCATTTTTATTCCTTTCCTGTGCATTGATCTTTTCAACAAACCTGAGCAAAAAGAAATAGTATTGATCTGCAAGCACCTTGGCTACGTATTTACTTTTGGGGTTCTGGTTAATCACTGAACAGTATTTATTGAATAAGGCCTGCACCTGCTGCATTTTTTCATTACCTGCTATTTCCCTGTTCTGTACAATTTTAAACATATCCAAAGTTTTGGGCCAATATGATTGGTACAGTTTTAAAACAAGATCTATTTCATCCTGACGAGAGGGTACTGATGAAACTGCAGTTATCCGAAAGGTTTCATTAAACTTCGCCGCATCCCAGTTGATGATTAATGTATCGCCGGGAACAGCGAAAACCGGTATCCCCTGATGGTTTAGCGAAAGATATAGATCCTGCGGAGCAGAAATGGCTATTTCCTTAATAAAATTGCCATTCTTATCAATGGGCACACCTACCAGATGTTTTGCTTTTATAAAATCAGTAATTAAAAATTCCCAAAAATCTCCGTCGGCATTTTTAACATTTCCTTTTATCACAAAACCTTTTGGCTCATCAGCCTGTGCAGCGGATTTTCCCTGATTTATTAAAGTTGCGGTAAGTATAAAGCTTAAAAAAAACCTGATCAGATAGAGTCTCATAAATTGATGTATAAATAGCTAAATATATAAAAGAAAAACGATTTACCAGAGAAAAATCATTGATTTTTTCATATTTTAGAACAAAAAAATAACGCTCCAATAAATAGATCAGACATCACAGAAACCATTAATTCCCTTTTCCACAAAAAATACCAAACCGGGCCTAGAAATTGTAACCAAAGTATTCATTCCCTACAATTTATCATTCTTAAATTGCAAAATTAATCGCACGAATTACAGCAAAAAAGAAAATCGTCACACCAAACGAAGAAATAAGAAAATATATAACAATAAAAAAATAGCATACAAAAACATATTACATATATTGTGTATATAATATATTTCATATATTTTTACGTTAATAAAATATTAAAATGAGAAAGAACATTGATATTGACGAAAGTCTTTTAACTAAATTAAAAATATTATCTGTTTTTGAAGAGGTAAGTGTTAAATCTGTCATGGAAAAGGCTGTTTCTTTTTACGTGGAATATAAAGAAAAAGAACGCTTGAAGACACTATCTGAAGAAGATAAAGAGGATTTGGGTTTACTATTACTCATGCAACAAGCAGATAGAAATGATGTAGTAAGTCGTGATGAATTAATGAAGGCTTTGGACTAATGGAAATTATTATTTTACGAAGTTTTCTAAATGACATTAAGAAACTCACCGATAAAAAATTGAAAGATAAAATCAAAGACTTTGTTATCGAGATTGAAAATGCTGAAAGCTTAGAAGAGTTTGTAAATATAAAAAAAATGAAAGGTTTCTCTACAGCTTATCGTTGGAGAGTTGGGGATTATCGATTGGGATTTTATAAAAATGAAAACACTATTGAGTTAGCCCGATTTGTGAAAAGAAACGATATATACAAGATATTTCCTTGATCGCAATTAAGTAATACAAAACCTCAAAAAATTTTAATTGTTCAACAGGCTGTTGACCAATTAAAAGATAAGAGAACTCTACTATAAAAAATCTCTACACTTTGCTGATCGTTTCTCCGATTGCTATCAAAACATTCCGCCTCACAAAACGAGGGTATCTTTCTAGTAATTAATGTTTTCTTTCAGCTGCAATTTGTGCAACAATCGTAAAAAAAAGATAATTTATTGTAAGACTTTTAATCATATATGTGGAAGTTTCGGCAGCCTTGACTATATCGTTTCGTAATTTACGGTTAGTATGTTCAGTTCACACTGACCACTCCAATGGCTAATAAATAAGAGGTTGGAAATAAGTCGTGTCTTCTCTTAAACTGGTCAATCCAACACGGTATCGCTTGATCAACGAAGCCGAAATCTACATCTATTCCTTTTTCTTAAAAATTTTCGCTCTATTCCTGGGAAATGGTCGAAAGCACACCATACTTTCACAGATTAATCTATGCTTACCGACAATCTATAACATGCCCATAAGCACTCGTATTTATTGGAGATATAAAAGGAATGCCCAGATCGGCTGAACGCAGTATCAGCAATGTTCCCATAACAAACATAAACCAGGGAATAAGTTTGTTGGTGTTAAAGCTGATGAATTTCTTGAGGAAGATACCTCCTAAGGAAATAATGAGCATCAGTGGCGCGGTACCTAATCCGAAAAGGAACATAAAAGTACCGCCAGATTTAATATTTCCTGTATTTAAAGCAGTTGCAAGTGCCAGATAAACCATCCCGCAGGGGATAATGCCATTGAGCATTCCGGCAAACAATCCCCACAATTGCAAATTGAGTACCTTTCCCATCAATCTGCTGAGAGGACTAAGCACCCATGACTGAAACTTAGAGAATCTATTTTTATAAGCAGTATTAAACTGTAGTGCTGTAAATGAAATCAGCATAGAACCGATAAATATACTCAGCATCTTTTGATCGCTAACAAGGCGGATACTGCTTCCTAAAGCCCCAACCAACAATCCTAATACAGTGTACATAGCAATTCTGCCAGATTGGTACAATACATATTGAAATCCACTTCGAAAGAAATTCTCTTTCCCCAATGGCATAGCCAGCATCATCGGCCCGCACATCACCGCACAATGAAGGCTTCCGAAAGGCCCCATCAAAAATGCCAATGGAAAAAGTGTGTACGT